>NZ_JBRREA010000018.1:0-87718 GCF_056759975.1 Stenotrophomonas sp. STEN031 | reverse complement strand
TCATGCACGGATCAATCGCCGCCGGTAAAGCCCCTGCCGAGCATGGCTCGGCACTACAGGTGCGCGGGGAATGCCCCTGCCGAGCATGGCTCGGCACTACAGGGGTCCGGCTTTATTCCGCTTCCGGCGCGACGTAGCCGGCCGGCTTTTCCGCGCCGCCGGCGAACAGGTACTTCACCAGCTCTTCCTCAAGGAAGGCGCGGTGCTTCGGGTCGCGCGGCGATAGCCGGTTCTCATTGATCAGCATGGTCTGGTGCGCCAGCCATGCGGCCCAGGCCTGCTTGCCGATGTTGGCGAAAATGCGCTGACCCAGTTCGCCCGGATAGGGCACGAAATCCAGACCCTCGGTTTCGCGTTGTTCGTATTGGCAGAAGACGGAGCGGGGCATGGTGGTGTCCTGTCGAATCAATGTGCCGGATGACGATCCAGCAGTTTGCGGATGGGGGCGGGAAGGCCGAGTGCGGCCAGTTCGTCACGCGCTACCCAGCGTAGGTCGGCATTGTCACCGACCTTGGACTTGAGTGCGACCTTGCGCAGGTGCAGCGGCTGCAGGTGCAGGCGGTAATGGCTGAAGGTGTGCACGATCAGCGGCAGCTCGTTGGCGTTGTCGTAATCGCCCTTCACCGTGGCGGCGAACCATTCGCGTAGTTCGGTGTCGGTCTCGGCCTGCGGCAAGGTCCACAGCGAGGCCCAGATACCGGTGGGGGGGCGCTTGAGCAACAGGATGCGGCCTTGAGCATCTTCCAGCAGCAGCGCACTGGCCTCGCGTTCGGGCAGCACCTTGCTGGGTTTGGGGGTTGGCAGCGCATCGACCAGACCCTGCGCATGCGCGGCGCAACTGTTCTGCAGCGGGCACAGGATGCAGGCGGGCTTTGCCCGCGTGCACAGGGTGGCGCCGAAGTCCATCTGCGCCTGGGTGTAGTCGGCCATGCGCCCGGCCGGTACCTGCGTGACATGGGCCTGGGCCTGCGCCCACAGTTGTTTCTCGATCGCGGGCAGGCCGGGAAAGCCGCTGATGCCGTGATAGCGCGTCAAGACGCGCTTGACGTTGCCATCGAGGATCGCGAACGGGTCGTTCCAGGCCTGGCTGAGGATGGCGCCGGCGGTGCTGCGGCCTATGCCGGGCAGGGCGAGCAGGGCATCGAAATCGCGCGGCAGTTCGCCGCCGTGCAGCTCCACGCATTGCCTGGCTGCGGCATGCAGGTTACGGGCGCGCGCGTAGTAGCCCAGGCCGGCCCAATGCGCCATCAAGGTATCGTTGTCGGTCGCGGCAAGGTCGGCCAGCGTCGGGAAAGACTGCACGAAGCGCTGGAAGTACGGGATGACCGTGGCGACCTGGGTCTGCTGCAACATGATTTCCGACAGCCACACCCGGTAGGGCGAGCGCGGATGCTGCCAGGGCAGATCGTGGCGGCCGTGCTGGTCGAACCAGGTCAGGAGTTGGCTGGGGAAGTTGGGCATGGGCTCGCAGGCGATGGCTGGCGATTGCAGCTAGTCCCTTCTCCCGTTTACGGGAGAAGGTGCCCCGGAAGGGGCGGATGAGGGGAGCTCTTGCTTCTGCTCGTAGAGCTTACCCTCACCCCAACCCCTCTCCCGGCGGGAGAGGGGCTTTGGATCAGTTGCCGCCCAGGGCCTGCGGCAGCAGCGCGTCGACGAAGGCTTCGGCGTCAAACACGCGCAGGTCTTCCGGGCGCTCGCCGATGCCGGCGAAGCGGATCGGGATGCCGAACTCGCGGGCCAGTGCGAATACCACGCCGCCTTTGGCGGTGCCGTCCAGCTTGGTGACCACCAGGCCGGTGACACCTGCAGCGGCGTGGAACTGGCGCAGCTGCGAGAGCGCGTTCTGGCCGGTGGTGCCGTCGATCACCATCAGCACTTCGTGTGGCGCGGTGTCGTCGATCTTGCCCAGCACGCGGCGGATCTTGCTCAGCTCATTCATCAGGCCGGTCTGGGTGTGCAGGCGGCCGGCGGTGTCGGCAATCAGCACGCTGGTGCCGCGCGCCTTGCCGGCCTGCAGGGCATCAAAGGCGACCGACGCCGCATCGGCGTTCTGGCCCTGGGCGACTACGGCCACGCCGTTGCGCTCGCCCCAGATCTGCAGCTGGGCAACGGCGGCGGCGCGGAAGGTGTCG
Source organism: Stenotrophomonas sp. STEN031 (assembly GCF_056759975.1). Lineage (NCBI taxonomy): Bacteria > Pseudomonadati > Pseudomonadota > Gammaproteobacteria > Lysobacterales > Lysobacteraceae > Stenotrophomonas > Stenotrophomonas sp. STEN031. The sequence goes on along the minus strand of NZ_JBRREA010000018.1, from coordinate 85,586 downwards.
CCGGCGGCCAGCATCAGGCTATGGCCCTGGTCCTTGAAGCGCTTGGCCAGCTTGCCGATGGTGGTGGTCTTGCCGACGCCGTTGACGCCGACGGTAAGGATCACGAATGGTTTTGCATTGGTGTCGATGACCAGCGGCTTGGCGACCGGCTGTAGTAGTGCGATCAGGTCGGCACGCAGTGCCGCCAGCAAGGCGTTGGCGTCGGCGAACTCGCGCGACTTCATCCGCTTGCGCAGGTTTTCCACCAGCGCGGTGGTGGCCGACACACCGACGTCGGCGGTGATCAGGGCGGTTTCAATCTCGTCGAGCAGGTCGTCGTCGAGCTTGGGGTTGCGCGAGAACAGGCCGCCGAAGCTGCGCGCGAAGCTGCTGTTGCGCAGGCGGTCGCGCCAGCCGAGCTTGCCGGCCGGGGCAGCGGGTGCGGCGTTGGCTGGAATCAGCGCTGCGTCGGAGTCGTTGGCGTTGCTGATCTCGGCCACAACGGGTGCGGGTGCTGCAGGTGCAGGTGTCGGGGCGGCAAGGGCGACGACGACAGGTTCGACAATCGCAGGCGAGATTGCAGGCGAGGGTGATTCGGCGGCAATGGGGGCTGCGGCCGGCATGGCTGCGGCGACAGGCGCGGCTTCGACTTCGACTTCGACAGCCTGCTCAGGCGTGGCTACGGGTGCGGCGGCAACTTTAGTTGCCGGTGCTGCCACGGGTACTTCGGCCGGTGCTTGCGCGGCCTCGGTCGGCGTCGGTTCTGCTGGCAGGGGGGCCTGTGCCGAGGGTGCTTGTGGGAAGGCGGCGGCCAGTTCCTCGGCGCTCAGCGTGGACGGCTTGGCGGGCTGTTGGGCGTCGTCGGTCTTTTTGCGGCGGAAAAAGCTGAACATGGAAGGGATTGAGCTGAAATTAGCGGCAAATGGTACCACTTTGGGTGCTAATGCTTTGCGAGATTTATGGCGAGTGTGATCGCGTCTCAGGTGACATGGTTGATGCGCTGAGCAATGCGGTGCACTGTATACGGGCCAAAACAAAAAAGGGGGGGGCTGTGAGCGCAAAAAAGAAGATAGAAGAGAAGTTTTCTAAGTCGCAAGATGCATTGGTGTTGCAGCAATCTGACCTTTCACTTCAGTCGATCGCCGATATGGTGAGAAGTGGGGCAATTGATATTAGTCCTAAATATCAGCGCAGAGAGCGTTGGTCCACTGAGAAAGAGTCCGGACTAATTGAATCGTTCTTATTGAACATTCCTGTTCCTCCCATTTATCTTGCTGAAGATGAATACGGAACATACTCGGTTATCGACGGGAAGCAGAGAGTTACCGCAATCGAGAAGTTTTTGAGTGGATCACTTGAACTTGTTGGACTGGAGAAGTTTTCCGAAGTTGATGGGGCAACTATTAATGATTTGCCTGGTTCTTTGGTTAATGCACTTAAGATTCGTCCATACCTCCGCGTAGTTACGTTGCTACGGCAATCAGACGCGGACCTAAAGCACGAGGTCTTTCTGCGCCTAAATAAGGCGGGCGTGGCGTTGAACTCTCAGGAAATTAGAAATGTGGCGTTTAGGGGGGGCTTTCAATGACATGCTATTTGTATTGTCCGAAAACGCGTATCTTTCCGGGCAACTGAAGGCTACGAGAGGGTCTAAGATATATCGTGAGATGACGGATGTGCAGTATGTCCTTCGTTTTTTCACGGTTAGAGAGTACTGGTCAAATTTCTATGGAAACATGGATGCCGCCATGGATAAATATATGGCGGCTAACTATCGCGCGAAAAGTGCGAAAATAAAAGAGTGTAAGGCTCTGTTTTCAGCTGCAATCGATTTTTGCCGGGTAGTTTGGGGTGCGGGGGGGTTTAAGAAGCCAAGCGGGAACAGTCGAGTCCTTCAAGGGTTTTATGATATTCAAATGGTGTGTTCATCCCTTCTGACCGATGCGGAGCGAGCTCGGGCGATTGCTCGCAAGGCAGATGTCAGAGCTGGGTTGGAAGATTTGTTGAGGCAAGATTCAGATTTTTTGGAGTCTGTTTCGCAATTTACTTCCAATTCCAAAAATGTGCTCTATCGAATTTCCACTTTCACGGATTTTCTCCGGAGTATTTGATGACCGCCAAGGATGAATTTTTGCTGCGCCTTGAGTTTATGGGTGCCGCTAAAGATTTGCCTGCTGTTATTGATGTGGGCATTGCGAAGGATGTTCATAACGGTGTGGCGAATTTACTCAGGAAGGGCTTGGCAATTGTCTCATTTAACATTCTTGAGGATTTCATAAAGCGTCGAGCTGGTGAGGCTCTCGATTTTTTGTCGGAAAGTGGTGTTGAATTTTCTAGACTGACAAAGGATATGCAGGAGGCGGCCATTTTGGATACGCTTTCATCCTTGTCATTTCGGGCTAAGCTAGAGAAAAAGAATGGGGGGGATAATTGGAAGTCTTTGATTCAAGATGAGGCTCTTAAAATTCATTCGACCGGGCAGGCTAAATATAGATTGTCTTCTTTATCCTTGGCATCTTCGGGTTCCAATGTTCAGCCGGCGGATGTTACCTCTATTCTTTCTGCTTTTGGGATTAAAGGGGGGTGGGGGGTGATAACTTCGGTTGTAACGAGGCTGGGTGGAGGGCTTCCTGATGCAGGGCAGGCGTACCGGAATGCTTTTGAGCGGAGGCACAGTTCGGCTCATTCCGCAGATTACCAGTACGCACATGCGTGGTTGGCATCTCTAAAGGATGAGATGGTTGCTCTAGCAGCGTCGTTAGACGTTCTTTTGGCTGCGAGGTGTCGGCAGGTAAAGTCTAACGTGGCGAAGGAAGTTGAATCTCACAATATAGATGACGCACTGAAGTTTAGATTCTTGGAGGAATCGGGGTCATTCTATCGTCAGACTTCAGATATTGGAGGATCTTCAAAGAAAAATTGGCCTAGCCTCTCTGTTGCGCTCGCTGCAATGCGTCCTACGTTGCAGGAGCGCGGGGAGTTTTTAATTGTTCTGGATGCAGGAAGGCGCATTAAAGACTGGTACGTGAATTAGCTTTAGATTATTTAATCTTTGGATTCTGATTTTATGCGGCGCTCCCGCGGTGAGAGGGTCGGGAGATGTAAGGGGCGAGGCAATAACGTAGTGATTCTAAATGTGAATCCACTATGTTTAGATGCCCCCTCCCTGCTGGCGAGGGTGGCAGGGAGGGGCCGTTTTGTGGTTTGGACTCAGGCCGACAGTTCCAGCAGCAGCTTGTTCAGGCGGCGGACGTAGCCGGCCGGGTCCTTCAGGCTGTCGCCAGCTGCCAATGCCGCCTGGTCGAACAGGACGTGAGCCAGGTCGTTGAAGCGGTCCATGTCGGGCTCGGCATCCAGCTTCTCGATCAGCGGGTGGCCCGGGTTGAACTCGAACACCGGCTTGCTGTCCGGCACCTTCTGGCCGCTGGCTTCCAGGATCTGACGCATCTGCAGGCCCAGGTCCTGTTCGCCGATGGCCAGGATCGCCGGCGAATCGGTCAGACGGTGGGAGACGCGGACTTCGGCCACTTCCTCGCCCAGCGCGGTCTTCAGGCGCGTGGCCAGTCCTTCCTTGGTCTTGGCGACTTCTTCCTGTGCCTTCTTGTCCTCTTCGGTCTCCAGCTTGCCCAGGTCCAGGTCGCCACGGGCGATATCGACAAAGGACTTGCCGTCGAATTCGTTGAGGTAGCTCATCAGCCACTCATCGATGCGGTCGGTCATCAGCAGCACTTCGATGCCCTTCTTGCGGAACACCTCCAGGTGCGGGCTGTCCTTGACCTGCTGGTAGCTCTCGCCGGTCAGGTAATAGAGCTTGTCCTGGCCCTCGATCATGCGGCCGACGTAATCGGCCAGCGCCACGCTCTGCTCGCCGCTGCCGTCGTGGGTGGAGGCGAAGCGCAGCAGGCCGGCGACCTTCTCGCGGTTGCCGTAATCCTCGGCCGGGCCTTCCTTCAGCACCTGGCCGAAGTTCTTCCAGAAGCCGGCATAGTCCTCCGGCTTGTCCTTGGCCAGCTTTTCCAGCATGTCCAGCGAACGCTTGGTCAGCGCCGACTTCATCGAGTCGATCACCGGACCGGACTGCAGGATTTCACGCGACACGTTCAACGGCAGGTCGTTGGAATCGACCACGCCCTTGATGAAGCGCAGGTACAGCGGCAGGAACTGCTCGGCCTGGTCCATGATGAAAACGCGCTGCACATAGAGCTTCAGGCCCTTGGGTGCGTCGCGGTGGTACAGGTCGAACGGCGCGCGGCCCGGGGTGTACAGCAGCGAGGTGTATTCCAGCTTGCCCTCGACCTTGTTGTGGGTCCAGGCCAGCGGGTCGGTGGGGTCGTGCGCGATGTGCTTGTAGAACTCCTTGTACTCCTCGTCCGTGATCTCGGACTTGGCGCGGGTCCACAGTGCGTTGGCGCGGTTGACGGTCTCCCATTCCGGCGTGGCCGGCTTGTCGGCGTCCTCACCGTGGTGTTCTTTCTGCAGCTCGATCGGCAGGCCGATGTGGTCGGAGTACTTCTTGATAAGGCTGCGCAGCTGCCAGCCATCGGTATAGCTGTCTTCGCCTTCCTTCAGGTGCAGCACGATGCGGGTGCCGCGCTCGGGCTTGTCGATGGTCTCGACCTCGAACTCGCCTTCGCCCCTGGACGACCAATGCACGCCTTCGCTGGCCGGCAGGCCGGCGCGGCGGCTGTAGACGTCGACCTGGTCGGCCACGATGAAGGCCGAATAGAAGCCCACGCCGAACTGGCCGATCAGGTTGGAGTCCTTCTTCTGGTCACCGGACAGGTTCTTCAGGAACTCGGCGGTGCCGGACTTGGCGATGGTGCCGAGGTGGGCGATGGCTTCATCGCGGCTCAGGCCGATGCCGTTGTCGTCGATGGTCAGGGTGCGCGCGGCCGGGTCGGCCTCGATGCGGATGCGCAGCGGCGCGCCGCCTTCAAGCAGCTCGGGCTGGGTCAGCGCTTCGAAACGCAGCTTGTCGGCGGCGTCGGCGGCATTGGACACCAGCTCGCGCAGGAAGATTTCCTTGTTCGAGTACAGCGAGTGGATCATCAGGTGCAGCAGCTGCTTCACCTCGGTCTGGAAACCGCGGGTTTCCTTGTGATTCGGGTTGGTCATCGGTCGGGTGCTCCGTTGCTGATGGGGCGCGCAGCTGCGCGACGGCTGCAGCTTGGGTAAGGGTGAATGGGCCGATTTCAAGTCAGGCGCGGCCGGGGTGGGCGCTGGTCTATCATCTGCAGCACTTGAAGCTGGTGAACCCGGGTTGCCGATGTATTTGATTTGCCGCGTTTTGTCCTTGGTTTTGCCGGTGCGGGCCGGATGAGTCCGGCCCGAGGCAAGGCGCCGGTCGGCACCGGCCAGGTGCGCATCGTCGGTGGCCGCTGGCGAAATACCCGTTTGCAGGTGCCTGAATTGCCGGGTCTGCGTCCGACCAGCGACCGGGTCCGCGAGACCCTGTTCAACTGGTTGATGCCCAAATTGCCGGGCGCGCGTGTCCTGGACCTGTTTGCCGGCAGCGGCGCGCTGGGCCTTGAGGCGGTATCGCGGGGGGCGGCATCTGCCCAGTTGGTGGAGCGCGACCCGCAGCTGGTGGCGGCGCTGCGTGCTGTGGTCGGGCGGCTGGGGGCGGGGGAACAGGTTGAGGTGGTTGCCGGTGATGCGCTGCAATGGTTGGGTGCTGCCGCTCCCGCGCAGGCCGATGTGGTGTTCCTGGACCCTCCTTTTGCCGGCGGCTTGTGGGACCAGGTGATCGCACGCCTGCCCAGGCATCTGGCCGCCGACGCCTGGTTGTACCTTGAGGCGCCGGTTGATGCGGCATTACAGCTGCCTGCCGAATGGCAGCTATGGCGCGAGGGCAACACCCGTGAGGTGGCCTATGCCCTCTACCGCCGGGCCGCTGCTACACTTCGCGGCGACATGAACGCGACCGAACCCGCATGACTTCAGCCAATCGCCGCATCGCCGTATACCCGGGCACTTTCGACCCGATCACCAATGGTCACATCGACCTGGTGAACCGCGCCGCGCCGCTGTTCGAGAAGGTGGTGGTCGGCGTGGCGCAGAGCCCCTCCAAGGGCCCGACGCTGCCGCTGGAGCTGCGTGTGGCGTTGGCGGTGGAAGCGCTGCAACACCACGACAACGTGGAAGTGGTCGGCTTCGACACCTTGCTGGCCCACTTCGTGCGCTCGGTGCACGGCGGGGTGCTGCTGCGTGGTCTGCGTGCGGTGTCCGATTTTGAGTACGAATTCCAGATGGCGAGCATGAACCGCCACCTGATTCCGGAGGTGGAGACGCTGTTCCTTACCCCCTCCGAGCAGCACAGCTTCATTTCCTCCTCGCTGGTGCGTGAAATCGCGCGGCTTGGTGGGGATGTCTCCGGTTTCGTGCCGGCCACTGTGCTTGAGGCGTTGCGCAAGGCCCGCGAAGCGCGCGGGCAGTAAATCTTTTCAGTAACACCACTTTTCAACGGGAGAACGATCATGAAGAACACGATGCGCGTGCTGCTTGCCGCCTCGATGGTGCTGGCTGTAACGGCCTGCAAGAAAGAAGAAGCACCGGTAGTCGAAGCGCAGCAGGCGCTGGTCGCCCCGGCCAAGGATGACGACGCGGGTTGGAAGAAGTACCTGCAGGCAGTTGCGGTGCAGAACATGGGCAACATCACTGCAAGCCCGTTCCTGTATTACCTGCCGCCGGCATCGGATCCGGAATTCGCCGCCAAGTACGACCGCCAGGTCGAGAGCGCCACCACCGCCATCGGCCGTGGCATCCAGCCGGGCAACATGCTGGCTTTCGGTTCGTCGAACTCGGCCAAGATGGCCGACCTGATCGAAACCGGTTTCAAGGACGTGCAGGCTGACTCGATGAAGGGCGTGCGTGTGGTGTTCATCGGCGATGCCGCTGACAACGCCCGCGTGCAGACCATCGTCAAGCCGACCGGCGCCGACTACATCTTCGTCGAAGCCAAGTGACGCACTGGCGCGGGGCCGCGTAGCGGCTCCGCCTTTGCCAGCGCGTCATCCCCGCGAAGGCGGGGATCGCTCTGGCTGTTGCTCTAGCTTCTGCTCTGGCTCGGGTTTTGGCTTCTGTTGTAGGTCTGCTCTGGCTTGAGCCCTGTTCCAGCTGGCGCGGGGCCGCGTAGCGGCTCCGCCTTTGCCAGCGCGTCATCCCCGCGAAGGCGGGGATCGCTCTGGCTGTTGCTCTAGCTTCTGCTCTGGCTCGGGTTTTGGCTTCTGTTGCAGGTCTGCTATGGCTTGAGCCCTGTTCCAGCGGGCGCGGGGGCGCGTAGCGGCTCCGCCTTTGCCAGCGCGTCATCCCCGCGAAGGCGGGGGTCGCTCTTGCCGTTGCCCCAGCTCCCGTCTGGCGTAAACAGGCAATGCTGCGCAGGCCCGGCCCCAACAAAGCCGGCATTCACACACGCAGAACGCTGTGGAAGCAATGTCTTGGGCCCCGGCAAAACCAGTATCCGGTAAGCTTGCTGTCGGCGCTGCCCCTGGCAGGCCATGAACAGCAGGACCGATGAACCGGCAGTCGCCGGTTGCAAGCCCCGCTCCGACGGGAACACCGCAACAATGTCACTCAAAATCAATGAGCTCTGCGTCAACTGCGACGTCTGCGAGCCCGCCTGTCCCAACCAGGCCATCGCAATGGGCGAGACGATCTATGTGATCGATCCGGCCCGTTGTACCGAATGTGTCGGTCATTTCGATGAGCCGCAATGCGTGGTGGTGTGCCCGGTCGAATGCATCGATCCGGACCCGGAGATCGTCGAAACCGAAGACCAGTTGCTGGCCAAGCTGGCCGGCCTGCGTCGTGATCACCCTGAGTTTTACCAATCGGAGAATCCAACGGCATGAAACTCGTTGCCCGTTCCCTGCTGCTGTTCGCACTGGTGCTGCCACCGGCTGCGTGGGCAGCCGATACCGCGCCGGCGCGTGCCGCACATCCCGATGGCGCGGCGATCGCCAGTGGCCACGCGCTGGCCACCCAGGCCGGCATGGAAATCCTTGGCAAGGGCGGCAATGCGTTCGATGCCGCGGTAGCCGTTTCTTCCACCTTGGCCGTGGTCGAGCCGATCAGCTCGGGTTTGGGCGGTGGCGGGTTCTTCCTGCTGCACGACGCCAAGACCGGCAAGGACCTGATGCTGGATGCGCGTGAAACCTCGCCCGAGTCCGCAACGCCCGAGCAGTTCCTGGACAAGAATGGTGAGCTGGACCGCGACCGTTCGGTCAATGGCCCATGGTCAGCCGGTATTCCAGGTCTGCCGGCAGCGCTGGTGAAGCTGGCGCGCGAGCATGGCAAGCTGCCGCTGCGCGAATCATTGGCACCGGCAATCCGCGTGGCCACCGATGGTTTCCCGGTGTATGCACGCATGGCCCGTGGCTATGCCACCCGCCGCGAAGTCATGGACCGTTACCCGGGGACCCGTGAGGTCTACCTGCGCAACGGCAAGCCGATTGCCGAGGGCGATATCTTCAAGCAGCCGGAGTTGGCGCATACGCTGCAGCTGCTGGCCGCCAACGGCTTTGATGGCTTCTACCGCGGTGAGACCGGGCGCAAGCTGCTGGCCGGCGTGAAGCAGGCCGGTGGCCGCTGGACTGCCGAGGAACTGGCCGGCTATACGGTCAAGACCCGTGAGCCGATCGTGTTCAACTACCGTGGCTGGAAGATCACCACGGCCTCGCCGCCATCCTCCGGCGGTATCGCGCTGGCCTCGATGCTGCAGATCCTGGAGCCCTGGGATCTGGCCAAGATGGATCAGGCACACAGCACCCACCTGGTGGTGGAGGCGATGCGTCGTGCCTATCGTGACCGTACGTTCTTCCTCGGTGATCCGGACTTCGTCGACATCCCGCAGAAGGTGCTGACCAGCCGTGATTATGCGCAGGGCCTGCGCGCCACCATCCATCCGGAAAAGGCCACCCCCAGCGACCTGCTGTCGGGCAACCCGACGCCGCTGGAAGATGACGAGACCACGCATTTCTCCATCATCGACAGCGAAGGCAACCGCGTTGGCGGCACCCAGACGGTGAACCTGCTGTACGGCTCGGGCCTCATTCCGGCGGGCACCGGCGTGCTGCTGAACAACGAGATGGACGACTTCGCGCTCAAGCCGGGTACCCCCAATGCCTTTGGCGTGATGGGCTATGAGGCCAATGCGCCGAAGTCGGGCAAGCGCATGCTCAGCTCGATGACGCCGACCTTCATGGAAAACGATGACAAGGTCGTGGTGATTGGTACGCCGGGTGGTAGCCGCATCATCACCATGGTCCTGCTTGGCATCCTCGGCTATGACGCCGGTCTGGACGCACAGCAGGTAGCCGCCTTGCCGCGCTATCACCACCAGTGGTTGCCGGATGAGATTTCGGCGGAAACCGGCGCGTTCTCGCCGGAAGTCGCCAGGCAGCTGCAGGCGATGGGCCACAAGGTTGAACTGCCGGGTGACTCGGCCGAAGGCGGACGCGGTTCCAGCCATGTCTGGGGCAACCTGCAGACGGTGGAGTGGGACCGGCGCAGCAATGTGCTCAGTGGCGGCAGCGATCCGCGCAACCCGGTGGGCAGTGCCGAGGTTCGCAAGTCGGGCAAGGCTGACTGAGGACAACAGGAAACCCCGCTTCGGCGGGGTTTTTATTCGGCTGCGGGAAAGGCGTTGGCTTTTGATCTTTGCCGTCATTCCCGCGAAGGCGGGAATCGCTTTGGCTTCGCTTTACAGTCGTCATTCCCGCGAAGGCGGGAATCGCTCCTGCTCTGGTTCTTGCAGTTGCGTCTCCGCTTGGGGGAACGGGCGGGTGAGGGCTGAGTTAAACGGGCGAAGAGCGAAGATCGAAAGGCGAAGGGCAAGAGCGATTCCCGCCTTCGCGGGAATGACGGCATGAGAGCAGGGGCAGGACCAAACCGAAACCCAAACCACGGCCCTTCGGCGCCCCGCCGCCGCCAAACATCACGTAACAGCGCGTTTCCTATCTGCATCGACCGCCCGTCAATTATCCGCCGCCGATTCCTTGCGAATATTTAACGCGCTGCGGGTAGAATTTTTCATATGAAACTATGGTCGATTCGCGGTAACTCGCAAAAACTCGATGGCGGTGCAATGTTCGGCAACGCCCCCAAGGCATTGTGGGAACGGTGGGCGCCGGCCGATGACGCCAACCGCATTGAACTGGCATGCCGGGCGTTGCTGGCCAGTCCGTTGGGGGGCAAGACCGTATTGTTCGAAACCGGCATCGGTGCCTTCTTCGAGCCCAAGTTGCGTGAGCGCTACGGTGTACAGGAGCCGCGCCATGTGCTGATCGATTCGCTGCGTGAAGCAGGCTTCGAGCATGAAGACATCGACGTGGTGGTGCTGAGTCATCTCCATTTCGATCACGCAGGGGGCTTGCTGGCACCGTGGTCGGAAGGTCGCGAGCCGGAGCTGTTGTTTCCCAATGCGACCTTCGTGATCGGCGCGGAACATTGGGAGCGGGCCAAGCATCCGCATCCGCGTGATCGGGCCAGCTTCATTCCCGAGTTGAGCGGATTGCTGGAAGCCAGTGGACGCCTTGAGATCGTCAGCGGCGCCTATTCGAAAGCGCTGGGCGAATCGGTGCGTTTCAGCTTCAGTGACGGTCACACGCCAGGCTTGATGCTGGCCGAGATCGTCGGCCCCGAGCGGGTCAACGGCCAGCCGCGCGGCGGCGTCGTGTTCTGCGCGGATCTGATCCCGGGGCGCTCCTGGGTACATGTGCCGATCACCATGGGCTATGACCGCAATGCCGAGTTGTTGATCGACGAGAAGCGGGCGTTCCTTGAGGACAAACTGGCGCGCAACGTGCATTTGTTCTTCACCCATGATCCGCAGTGCGCAATGGCGCAGGTGGTGCGTGATGAGAAGGGGCGCTTTGCGACCGCTCATGAAGTCGGCGAGTTGAAAGCGCGGACCCTGGCCGCCTGAGCTGACCAACGGCAGCTGAAAAAACTGACTTCCGGCACTGATTCCGGAAGTCTTCAAAACCGACATTGGTCCCATCATCCAGATCGGGGCAATGTCTTGAAACTTCCTTCTCTGCTGCAACGTGCCGGACTCGCCGTGCTCATGCTGTTGGGGCCGGCAGCTATTGCGCTGGCGGCTCCCAGCCAGGTACTGCCGCTACAGGTCAGTGCCGAGCGCTCCACCACGCTGGCGATCTGGGAACCGACGCAGGTGCGCGGCGTCGTGTTGTTCTCATCCGGACATGGGGCCTGGCCCGAACGCTACGATCGCCTGCTGCGGTCGTGGGCGGATGCCGGATTCGTGGTGTTGGCGCCGCTGCATGTGGATTCGATGAAGTATCCGGAGCGTGAGCGTTTCTCGCTGCAGCAGGGTTTGAGCGAACGGTTTGCCGACATGCGCGCGGTCAGCACTTACGCGGCGGCGCATTGGCCGGGAAAGCCGGTTGCCGCGACTGGCCATAGTCTGGGGACCTTGATTTCGGCAGCGCTGGGCGGCGCCCTGAGCGGGCTTGGGCCGTTGCGTGACCCATCGGTCGTGGCTGTGCTTGGTTTTTCCTCCCCGGGGCGCATTCCGGGCCTGATCAACGAACAGTCGTATGCCTCATTGGCAGTGCCGCTGTTGCTGGTCACGGGGGACAAGGACCTGGTGCCGGGCTTCGTCAGTGACCCGGTGGACCATCTCTATCCCGTGGAAACGGCGCCTGCCGGCGACAAGACCGGCGTGGTGCTTGCCGGCGGCGATCACAATCTGATCGGCGGAGAAGCGGAACTCCTGTTCGAGCGTGCTCGCGATCTGGGGACCGCATTCCTGCGGGCGCAACTGCTGCAGGATGAGCAGGCGCGGGAGGTATTGGCGGCACCCACTCCCGCGGATGAACGTTGGCTGCGCCGTTGATGTGCGGATACGGGGCGATCAGTGATCTGGCAGCGGAGAAGGGCGCTTGAGCCGCCCTTCATTCCACCCGTGTGACGGCGCCTGCATTGCCGTGGCAAGCACCCGCAGGAATGCCGTCAGTGAATCGCGAAGCTGATCGCATAGGTCGCGCGGCTGCCGCGGCGGGCCGCCGCACGCACCTGATACACCTGCACGGTATAGGTTCCGGAGGCGGACAGTACGCCGTGCCAGTCCTGCCCCTCGCTGCCACTGCCAAGAGCCGTGGCAACGCCGGGAATGTCGTCGGGGGCGTAGATATTGAAACCGACGTTGCTGTTGCCGGTCAGGCTTATCCGCATGGATTGCCCGGCTTTGGCAGCCAGCGTGTAGTTCACGCTGTCGTAGCCCTGCAGGCTGTGGGTGGTGCTGAAACTGCTCGTGCCCTTTGCAAACTGGACGGGCGTGGTGGTGACCTTGTCGGCGCCACTGGCGGTGGGCATGGCAACTGCCAGTGCCGCTGCCAGGGCCAGGAAAAGTGCGCGTTTCATCGTATCCACCTTTCGGGCAGGGTGATCGTGGCGATCTTCAACGGGCAGGTTGCGAGGGTCAACCGATCCGGGTACCAAAGATGCGGTCACCGGCGTCGCCCAGGCCCGGCATGATGTATCCCTTTTCGTTGAGGCGCTCGTCAATGGCGGCGGTATATACCTCCACGTCCGGATGTACGGCTTCCAGTGCCTTCAGGCCTTCCGGTGCGGCGACCAGGAAGATGCCCTTGATGCGCCGGGCGCCGGCCCGCTTGAGCATGTCGATGGTGGCGATCAAGGTGCCGCCGGTGGCCAGCATCGGGTCCAGGATCAATGCATCGCGTTCTTCAAGGCGGCCGGTCAGGCGCTCGAAGTAGGGTACGGGCTGCAGGGTTTCTTCGTCGCGTTGCAGGCCGACAACGCTTACGCGCGCGGCGGGAATCAGCGACAGTACGCCGGTCAGCATGCCCAGGCCTGCACGCAGGATAGGCACCACGGTGATCTTGGCGCCGGCAATGCGCTGCACCTGCACCGGCCCGGCCCAGCCGTCCATGGTGTGGCTCTCGGTTTCCAGGTTGGCGGTGGCCTCGTAGGCCAGCAAGGTACCCAGTTCATTGACCACCTCACGGAAATCCTTGGTGCTCATGGAGGCGTCGCGGAGCAGGCCGATCTTGTGCTGGACCAGGGGATGACGGACTTCGACGATTTTCATGGGAGTGATCGAGCAGGAGGGGGCTGCCATTTTAGCGCCCCGGTGCGTGTACCTTGTGGAGTCGAAGAGGGAGCCCAAGGAAAACAGGCGCATGTGCAACCCGGGGATTGCCAGGCTGGCAGTGTTGCTGCTCGCAATGTGGACGGGGCATGGGAACGCCCTGCCGGTGCTGCCGCCATTGGAGCAGGAGGTGGTCAACCCCGGCGAAGTGATCTTCCGCAATGGCGTGGCGTACATCGATCTGGGGCATGGTCGCCTGGAGCCGCTGCGGCGGCGACAGCAGGACGGGGCGTACTACCGGATGGTCCGTTACGACGCGGAGTTCGGCTATGTCCGGGCCCCCGATGCGATGGCGTACCCGGACGTGGATGTTGACTCCATGGCAAGTGCGCGAAGTTCCCGTGCGGCGTCGGTTGCTGGCTCCCATGACATTGAAAGCCGCATAAAAGGCCGCTTTGAAGGATGGACGGGAAGAACCTTGTTCCTGTTGGAGAACGGGCAGATCTGGCAGCAGACCGACGGGCGCGTGCAGCGCGCGTTTGGCAGCTCTCCGCGGGTAACGTTGAGGCGGCGGGCTGGTGGTCATGAGATGTCGGTTGAAGGCGTGTCTGCCACGGTCGCGGTACGACAGCGCTGATGACGCGCGCGGTCCAACAGGAGCACACATGCGGGCAATGACATGGATGGCTGTCGTGGGGGTGTTGCTGCCACGCCTGGGTTGGGGCGGGGAGTGCCATGTGGCCAGCGTGCTTGCACCCGATCGTCTGGAGGGACGCCAGGGCGAGATCATTGCCTTGGCCGATCGTAGCGTGTGGGAAGTCACGGCTGGCCCCGGCTACATGGACAGGCCCCGGGGCGAGGTGATCGTATGCCCGTCGAGCAATGAGATGGGGGTGGGCGCCGAGGTGCTGCGGATACGCACGGTGGAGCGTTCCGCTTCAGCCCGTATCGAGAATGCCATCCGTATCGAATCGGTGATCAAGGGCAGGTTCAACGGATGGAGCGGGAAAACCGAGTTCGCACTTGCCAATGGACAGGTCTGGCGGCAGGTGCGTGGGGGGCATTCTTCCGGGTCGAAGGATGACCCCAGGGTATGTCTCACCCGAAAGGCAGATGGCGTCTACGAAATGCAGGTGGAAGGTTTCGTCAGCAGGATTGGCGTGATCCGTATCAGGTGACTGCGGCGTCAGGCAATGCGGAATGCCGCCTGCGGCCCGCCTCGTCCGGGCAACGATTGGCAAACCATCGTGCCGCTGCAGCGGGGGCCAAGCAGGTGACGCATTGCACGCCTGGTTGTGCCTGCCTGTGCTGTACCCGGCAGGTAACAGACTGAAACATTCCCGCTGTGTCACTGTAACTGTCGCGTAACCGGACGGACATACCGTGCACACCCATCTTTTACACAGATTGGGGGCAGTAGTGCGCAAGAGCGTCTTGGTGGTGGCGGTAACGAGCGCGGTGGCCTGCATGGCCATTGCACCTGCATATGCGCTGCAGGCCAGCACGGCCGATGGTGCATCCACGCTGGCCAGTGGGGCGGCTGCGGCCATCGACCTTGAGCGCATTGAAGTCCGTGCGCAGCGCGAAGCGCAGATCCGGGCGGTGGAGCTCAAGCGTGATGCCAATGGCGTGCAGGATGCGGTTGCCTCCGACTCCATGGGCGACTACCCGGACATGAATGTAGCCGAGTCGCTGCAGCGCCTGCCAGGTGTCAGCGTCACCCGCGATCAGGGCGAGGGACGTTTCGTGGTCATCCGCGGCCTGGATGCGGCCCTCAACAGCGTCAGCATCGATGGCATCGCGATTGGCACGCCCGAGGATTCGTCGCGTGCAGCACCGCTGGATGTGATTCCTTCGGAGTCCACGGAACGCTTGCGGGTGATCAAGTCGGCCACACCGGACATGCCGGGGGACGCCATCGGTGGCGCGGTGGTGGTGGAGTCGGCGTCGGCATTCGACCGTGAGGGTCGCTCCTTGAAGGGCAAGCTGGAAGGCAGCCACCAAGAACTGTCGGGCGAGACCAGCCCGAAGGCCGCGTTCAACTACAGCGAAGTGTTTGGGAAAACCTTCGGCGTGGCCTTGGGTGTGAACTACCAGAAGCGCACGTTTGAGTCTGACAATACCGAAGTCGAATACGACAACTACGACGGCGGTGCCGATGATGATCTGGTGGCGGTGGATCTGCAGCGTCGCAAGTACACCATCGAGCGTGAGCGCACCGGCGCCAACCTGAACTTCGATTGGCGCCCTGACGATGCCAACCGCTATTACCTGCGCACGTTGTACAGCCGGTTCGATGATGCCGAAACGCGGCAGCGCACGATCTTTGGCCTGGGCGACGGCGAGATTTCGGCATTGGGCAATGGCCGCTACCAGGTGGACGCATTGCCGGCCGATGCCATCAGCAAGCGCATGCGCTATCGCACCAAGGAAGAAAACACACTCGCGGTCAGTCTGGGCGGCGAGAACCGCCTGAGTGCTGCCGTGCTCGACTACAAGGTGGGTTATACCAAGACCCGTGAGCGCGTGAACGACGAGATGGAAGCGCGGTTTGACTATGACGGCGGTGACCTGTCGGCAACACTGGACCAGAATAGCGGCATTCCCGGCTTGAGCCTGAGCGACAGCGGCTGGATGGACAACGACAACTATGTGTTTGATCGCGTGGTGCTCTCGCCCAAGCAGATCGACGACAGCGAGCGCAGTGCGCAGGTCAATATCCGTTTCGATGGTGACAAGGCCAGCTACAAGTTCGGCGTGCTGGGGCGCTGGCGCGAGCGCGATGTCAACGTGGATGAGGTCGAGCTGCGCAGCGGCCCGGCGGTTGATCTTTCCAGCTGGAATGGCAAGACCCTGGATCATCGCGGTGGCAGTCTCGGCCAAGGCATGAGTTCGGCGGCGATGCGCGCCTGGTGGGCAGCCAATGGCAGCAAGTACAGTGCGAAGTCAGGCGACGTTGCTGGCAACAGGATGACCTCGCTGGAAGAGGACTATGTTGCCAATGAAGACATCTTCTCGGCCTATGCGATGGGTACCTGGGATATCGGTGCGCTGCGGGTGATCGGCGGCGTGCGCGTGGAGAACACGCAGTTCAACGCCACCGGCAACGATGTTGATGTTGCCAGTGACGGCAAGACCGTCACGGTGACCCCACGCATCGCCAACAACAGCTATACCAGCGTGCTGCCAGGCCTGCACCTGCGTTACGACACCAACAACGACTGGGTGCTGCGCGGCTCGCTCAACAAGACCGTGGCGCGCCCGTCGTTCGGTGATGTCTCGCCGCGTCTGGCCGTGAACCGGGACGACGAGGAAGCGCGCATCGGCAATCCCAACCTGGATCCGTACGAGTCCACCAACCTGGATTTCTCCTTCGAGCGTTACCTGGGCGAGAGCGGCATCATTTCGCTCGGCCTGTTCCACAAGTCCATCGATGGCTACATCGTGCAAACGGTGACGGACAGTGATCCCGAGTATCCGGGCTTCGACGTGACCCGTTCCATCAATGGCGACAAGGCCAAGGTGTTCGGTGCCGAGTTCAACTGGCAGCAGCAGCTGAGCTTCCTGCCTGGCGCCTGGTCGGGCCTGCTGGTGGGTGCCAGCGGCACCTGGCTGGATACCGACTTCAACCCGGGTATCGCTGGACGTGAACGCGACGATTTCAACTTGCCGCGTGCGTCCAAGAACATCTACAGCGCGCATATCGGCTATGAATGGGGCGGCCTCAGTACCCGCCTGGCCGGTGTCTATCGCAGCGAGTACCTGGACACCATCGGCGACAGCCGTGCATTCGACATCTATGTCGCGCCGCATACCCAGCTCGACTTCAGCTTCGACTACAAGCTGAGCAAGAACGTGAGCCTGTACCTGGAAGCTTCCAATCTGCTGGATGAGCCGCTCGAGCTGTACCAGGGCGTGTCCTCGCGCACCCTGCAGAACGAGGAATACGGCCGTACTTACGCGATCGGCGTGAAGGTGGCGCTGTGAGGGCCGCGCTGCTCGCTACCGCCGTTGCCTTGGTGCTGAGCGCCTGCCAGCCGGTGCCGAAGTCCAGCACGCCGCCGACTGCTGCCGACCTCGCCGAGGGCGCGACCGCCGTCCCGTCCAGCCTGGTGGCCGAAGCCTTCCTGACTCCGATGACCCCGGCTGACAATATTGATTCGCCGGCAAGCTGGCGCGGCGCTGATGGCCGGTTGTGGCTGATCGCTACCGCCAAGGCCACCGACAAGCTGGTGGTGTACGACGGCCAGGCCGGCAAGCATCTGCGTGACGTCGGCAGCACCGGCACCGCGCTGGGGCAGTTCGATCGCCCGAATGGCATTGCCGTGCAGGATGACCTGGTGTTCATCGTCGAACGCGACAACCACCGCGTGCAGGTGTTGCAGCTGCCGGACTTCAAGCCGCTGGGCGTGTTCGCCGGCAATGATCTGCGCAAGCCTTATGGCCTGTGGGTCAATCCGGTGCAGGGCGGCTATGACTTGTACGTCACTGATTCCTACGACGATGGCGAGGACGCTGCTGGCAACGACATCCTGCCGGCACTTGATCGCTTGAACGAGCGTGTACGCCGCTATCACGTCAAGGTCGAGGGTGACGCGGTGCAGGCCAGGCTGATACGCAGCATCGGCGACAGTTCGCCCAAGGGTGCGCTGCGTGTGGTCGAGTCGATCTGGGGCGACCCGGCCAATGACCGCCTGCTGATCGCCGAAGAAGACGAAACCTATGCCAGCGAGTTCAAGGTCTACAACCTGGCAGGCGACTTTACAGGGGAGACCTTTGGTCGCGGCCTGTTCAAGGCCCAGGCCGAAGGCGTGATGCTGCGTACCTGCGGTGATGGCGGCTGGTGGATCACCACCGAGCAGGGCAAACAGCGCAGTACCTTCCATCTGTTCGATCGCAAGACACTGGCGCCGGTGGGCTCGTTCCACGGCAATACGGTGGCCAATACCGACGGCATCTGGAACAGCCAGCAGGTGTCGGCACGTTTCCCGCAGGGGGCGTTGTACGCGGTGCACGACGATCAAGGCGTGGTGGCCTTCGATTGGCGTGACATCGCCAAGGCGTTGTCGCTGCCGCAGGACTGTGGCCAGTGATGGCGCGGGGACGTTGTCGCCAGCGGCTGCCGCTGCTGGCGCTGATCAGCGCAGCGCTGATGGGCGCAGCTGGAGCGGTGGGGGCCGCTCCAGCTGCCGAGCCCAATACGCAGGTGCCGGCGGGGAGCCGGCACTACGCGGCCAGTGACTTCCCTGACCGTATCGTCGCGTCGCCAGCACAGGATGCCAGCGGCGGTTTCGCGGTAGCGTGGCGCACCGCGCCACTGGCACAGCCGGCGTTGCTGGAAATCACCGTGGCTGGCGACTCGCCGGACATGGGGCAGGTGCGACAGCTCACTGCGAGCAGCCAGCTGCTGCAGACCGAAAACGGCAGCAGCCAGCATCATCGTGCGCTGATCGATGGCCTGCAGGCCGACACGCTGTATGCCTACCGGGTGCAGGGGCAGGGCACCTGGAGTGCATGGCAGCACTTCCGTACCGCTGCTGGTGCTGGCCAGCCGCTGACCGTGCTGTATTTCGGTGATACCCAGAACAAGAACCTCAGTCATGTCAGCCGGGTCATACGACAGGGCTGGCAGACCGCACCGGATGCGCGGCTGACGCTGTTTGCAGGTGATCTGGTCAGTGGCGGTGATGGCGAGGACGACAACGAATGGGGCGAGTGGTTTGCCGCCGGTGGCTGGCTGCTGCCGGGCATGGCGGTCGCACCGGCCGCAGGGAACCACGAGTACTTCGAGGAGTTCGAGGACACGCCGCAGGAACGGCGTGTGCTGGGCAAGCATTGGCCGGTCACTTTCGCATTGCCGGGCAATGGCGCGGCTGCTGCTGCCAGTACGACGTATTGGTTCGATTACCAGGGACTGCGCGTGGTGGTGCTGGATGGCACGTCGGCGCTGGATCTGGGCACCGCCAAAGCGCAGGCAGGCTGGTTGGACGGCGTACTGGAAAGCAGCCAGCAGCCCTGGAACATCGTGGTCGTGCATCAGCCGCTGTATCCGTTGCGTGCCGAACGCGACACCTCGCTGCTTGCCAGCGAGATCCGCCCGGTGCTGCAGCGGCACAGGGTCGATCTGGTGCTGCAGGGCCATGATCACACCTACGGTCGTCGTGCCGATGCAGGTGCGGCGTTGCCGCAGTACATCTCATCCGTCGCCGGTCCCAAGCAGTACCGCTTGTCGCCGGAAGCGCGCGCGACGATGAAGCCCACCGCCGAGGACACGCAGTTGTTCCAGGTGCTGCGGCTGGATGACAAGGGCCTGCGCTACGAGGCGCGTACGGCGACGGGGCGGCTGTATGACGCATTCCGGATAAGCCGCAGTGCCGAGGGTGACAAGCAGTTCAGCGAGATCACCGAAGGGCGCATCCCGCAGCGCGATTGCCCACGTGCAGTCTCGCCCAAAGGCCGCGATGACCGTTGCTGGGAGTGAGCAGATGAAGACGATGCAGGCAGTTCTATTCGGCGTATTGCTGGCGATGGCTTCGCCGTTGTTGGCGGCGGGTGAACTGCTGCACCCCTTCACCTTGCCGCAGCCCGCCAATGCACCGGAGGAAGCGTTGCTGGCGGTGGAGATCCCTGCCGGCGGTGCGATCAAATACGAGCTCGGCGAGCACGGCGAGCTGCGGGTGGATCGCTTTTTGTCGATGCCGGTCACGTATCCGGCCAACTATGGTTCGATGCCGCGGACCCTGGCTGGCGATGGAGATCCGCTGGATGCGCTGGTGTTGACCCGTTTCCCGATCCAACCCGGTGCGGTCGTGCGCTTCCGCTCTCTGGGCGTATTGCGCATGATCGACAAGGGGCAGGCCGACGAGAAGATCGTCGGTGTGCCGGTGGATGCAGTTGACCCAAGCTATGCCAACGTACGCTCCCTGCAGGATCTGCCGGCAATCGAGGTCCAGCGCATCGAAGCCTTCTTCCGTATCTACAAGCAATTGCCTGGCGGTGCAGACATCCAGCTCAATGGCTGGGGTGACGCTGCCGAGGCCCGGCAGGTGATCAGCAGGGCATTGGCCGGTTACCGACAGGCCATGCCTGCACGCTGAGTACCGAACCGGTTTCACGGCTTGGGCGGTGGCTTGCACCTATAATGAACGCGGATTCGTCCCAATCGGTCATCGCGGGCAGGTCGGCAATGCTGCCGCCGTGATGGCAACAGGTAGCAATGACGGCGCGGCCAGGGGTGTTGGCCGGGCAATCACGGCGGGCTGCCGGTAGCGGCAGGTGCCCAATCAAGGAGGGTGGTCATGCGCATTATGGGTAAGGCGTGGAACAAGCTGGCGGTTGCCGCCATGTTGTTGGCATTAGCAGCGAGCGCGGGAGCGGCGCCTCCGTTGGAGGAGGAAATCGTCAATCCCAGCGAAGTGCTGTTTGAGAACGGCAAGGCGTATGCCGATGCCGGCGGTGGGCAGATGGAGCAGTTGCACAGCCGCAAGCAGGGCGGCGAGACCATTTACTACCGTTTGGTCCGCTACGACAACGAGAACGGCTATGTCGGCAACGATGGCGCGCAGGTGTTGGCGCAGACCTTCCGCACCGAGTCGAGCATTGGCGAAACACCTTACCGCTACTACGGTTCCGGTCATTTCTCCCGTCCCGATTTCTACAACAGCCCTTACAACCGCGATGCGCGCCAGCGCTATTCCGGGCCGGGTTACTTCGGCAGCTGCAGTCGCTATGACGGCTGCAAGGAAGTGCAGATCGTGCCGTTGTGGCCGTATTACCGCGGTTATTGATCTTGTATTGATGCTTGGACAGCGTCCCGGGTGCGTTTCGCTTACCCGGGCTACGAACCGGCGCTGCATCGCTAGATGCAAACAGAAACGGCGGCCTTCATGGCCGCCGTTTCTGTTTGGTGCCTAGCGCGGTGCTCAGGCGCTGAGCGCTTCAACCACGCGCAGCTTGGGGTGTCCCTTCGAACGCTGCTGATATTCCTGCTCGATGTCCGCCAGACGCTTGGCGTTGGGGCATTGCAGCATCATGTAATTGGCGTCGAAGTTGAGCTTGGCGACCAGGAAATCGATGAATGCGCGGACCTTGGGTGAGACCAGGCGGCCGCCCGCAAACACTGCGTTGAAGTCATAGTCCGGGCCGGTCCAGCCGGGCAATATCTGCCGCACCATGCCGGACTCGACAAAGGGTTTGGCCATGACGTCGCTGCTCAGCATCAGGCCCTCACCCGCTACCAGGGCCGCGTTGAGGGCCGAGGGGTCATTTGCGACGATCAGCGGAGTGACCGGAAATTCGCGCATTTCCCCGCCATTTTCAGCCAAGGTCCAGGTAAAGCGCTGGTTCTGGCCGTGGTGGGCCTTGCGGATGGCAAGCGTGCGATGGAACTGCAACTCGTCCGGATGCTGGGGTTCGCCGTGCACGGCGATATAGGCCGGGCTGGCGAATACCTGGGTGCGCAGGCTGCCAAGCTTGCGAGCGATCAGGTTGGAGTCGGGCAGGGGGCCAACCCGCAGCGCCAGATCCACTTCGCCGGCGATCAGGTCCAGGGTTTCGTTGCCCAGGTGCATGTCGACCCGGATCTCGGGGTACTCACTCTGGAACTGGCCCAGCAGTGGGGCAATCCAGCAGGTGCCAATCGAGTACGGCACCGTGAAACGCAGCCAGCCGCGTGGGCCGGACTGCAGCTGGCTGACCGCACTTTCGGCCTGGTCCAGTTCGCGGGCGATGCGCTGGCAATGCTCGTAGTACACGGTCCCAGCCTCGGTCAGGCCTAGGCGGCGCGTGGTCCGGTGCAGCAGGCGCGCGCCCAGACGCGTTTCCAGCTCCTGCACCTTGCGGCTGACCGTGGTCTTGGGTTGGCCAAGCAGGCGTGCAGCCGCAGTGAAACTGCCTTGTTCAACCACTTTGACGAAGATCAGGGTGTCGTTGAGATCGTTGGCCATGGGAGAGGACTCTTGCGGCAGCGGAATTGTGCCGGCGACGGGATGATTATTCCCTTCAATCCGTACTAATCAAGTATGGATTTGAGGCCTACCTTGTACGCCTGTACCCATTCTGGACCTGCCGTCATGCGTATGCGCTCCCCCATGGCACTGCCAGCGCCACGCCGTGAACCCAGTTACCGCAATGCTTTGCCTTCAAGGTTGGCTGGCAATCGATTGAATCCATTGCAGTTTGAGTCCCTGGTCGGCAACCCGCGGGCGGAAGCCCGGGGAACCGGCCGCGCGGTTGGGGCGGCGCTGTTGCGGCGCCTTCTGTGTCGTTTTGTCCCATCAATGGTCCAAAAATTTCCGCGGACGGGACAGTGATCCCGCTGCAACCGACATCGTTCCGACCGGGCAGAGCGCCGTTGCGCAAATCCGCGCATGTGCGGACGAGTGCCTGGTTGCTGTCGCGCTCCGCTTTGTAGTCCTGCAATTCCCTGATCACCTCCCCCTTGGAGCACGAAATGAAAGGTATCTCCCCCTCCCCAACGCTGCGCCGCGTTGCCTTGGCAGGCATGTCGGCATTGAGTCTGGCCGTCCTGGTCGCCTGCAGCGGCGGCCATGCCGAGAATGGGCCGCCGCCGGCACCCGAAGTAAGCGTCGCGCCGGTGCTGATCAAGCAGGTCGCGCAGTGGGACGAGTTCAGCGGTCGCATCGAGGCGGTGCAGAGCGTTGAACTGCGTCCTCGGGTGTCCGGCTACATCGACAAGGTCAACTACGTCGAAGGCGATGAGGTGAAGAAGGGCGACGTTCTGTTCACCATTGATGCGCGCAGCTACCAGGCCGAGTTCAACCGTGCGCAGGCCGAATTGAACCGCGCACGCACGCAGGCAGGTCTGGCACGCAGCGAGTCCGAGCGCGCCCGTCGCCTGGCCGAACAACAGGCCATTGCCGCCGAAACCGCCGAACAACGCCGCGCCAGCGCCGATCAGGCCGGTGCGCAGGTGCAGGCAGCACAGGCGGCCCTGGATGCGGCACGGCTCAATCTTGAGTTCACCAAGGTGCGTGCACCGATCGATGGCCGTGCAGGCCGCGCGATGGTGACCGCTGGCAACCTGGTTACCGCCGGTGATGCCGCCAGCGTGCTGACCACGCTGGTGTCGCTGGATACGGTGCACGTCTATTTCGATGCGGACGAATCCACCTATCTGCGTTACGCGCAGATGGCTCGCGATGGCGAGCGCCCCAGCGAACGCGATCAGGCCTTGCCGGTAAAGGTTGGCTTGAGCGGTGAGCAGGGCTACCCGCATGAGGGCAAGGTCGATTTCCTTGATAACCAGATCACCCGCAGCACCGGCACCATCCGCGTACGGGCACTGCTGGACAACGCCGGTCGCCAGTTCACTCCGGGCCTGTTCGCTCGCGTGCAGCTGCTGGGTAGCGGCCAGTTCCAGGCGGTACTCGTGGACGACAAGGCAGTGCTGACCGACCAGGACCGCAAGTACGTGTTCGTGCTGGACAAGGACAACAAGGCGCAGCGTCGTGATGTGCAGCTTGGTCGCAATGCCGAGGGCCTGCGCATCGTCGAACAGGGGCTGGCTGCTGGCGACAAGGTGATCGTCGACGGCGTGCAGAAGGTGTTCATGCCAGGCATGCCGGTGCAGGCCAAGCCGGTGGCGATGCAGCGCGTCGCGGCATCAGCCACCCAGGCCGTGAGCAGCATCAACTAAGCCGCCAACTACCTTTGCCGGCGTGGCTGCCGGCCGTGCGCGTCTGCTCCTGTCGGGAGCGGGCAGGGCGGCTGCAGCCTGACGCCAGCTTTTCCAAGGATTTCCCATGGATTTTTCCAGATTCTTCATCGACAGGCCGATCTTCGCGGCGGTGTTGTCGATCGTGATCTTCGCCGCTGGCCTGGTCAGCATCCCGTTCCTGCCGATTGGCGAGTACCCGGAAGTGGTGCCGCCGTCGGTGGTGGTGCGTACCGTGTATCCGGGTGCCAACCCCAAGGTGATCGCCGAGACGGTGGCCACGCCGCTGGAGGAAGCGATCAACGGCGTCGAAGGCATGATGTACCTCAAGTCGGTGGCCGGTTCCGATGGCGTGCTGCAGATGACCGTCACCTTCCGTCCGGGCACCGACCCGGACGAAGCAGCGGTGAAGGTGCAGAATCGTGTCGCCCAGGCACAGGCGCGTTTACCCGAGGACGTGCGGCGCCAGGGTGTGACCACCCAGAAGCAGTCGCCGACCTTCCTGATGGTCGTGCATCTCACTTCGCCCAAGGGTAACTACGACACCTTGTACCTGCGCAACTACGCACGCCTGCACGTCAAGGACGGGCTGGCGCGTATTCCGGGTGTTGGTGACGCGCAGATCTTCGGTGGCGGCGATTACGCCATGCGTGCATGGCTGGACCCGGACAAGGTCGCCGCGCGTGGACTGACTGCCAGTGACGTGGTGCGCGCGATGCGCGAACAGAACGTGCAGGTATCGGCCGGCCAGTTGGGCGCCGAGCCGATGCCCAATAGCCAGTTCCTGACCTTGATCAACGCGCAGGGCCGTCTGCGCAGCGAACAGGAGTTCGGTGACATCGTGCTCAAGAGCGGTGTTGACGGTGAAACGGTGCGCTTGTCCGATGTCGCTCGCATCGAACTGGGCGCGGGCGACTACACCTTGCGCTCGCAGCTGGATGGCAAGAACGCGGTCGGCATCGGCATCTTCCAGGCACCGGGCGCCAATGCGCTGGAGATCCGTGATTCCGTGATCGGCACCATGGACGAACTGCAGAAGACCTTCCCGGCCGACGTCAAGTACGAGGCGGTGTACGACACCACCATCTTCGTGCGTGACTCGATCAAGGCGGTGGTGACCACCTTGCTGGAGGCCATCGCGCTGGTGGTGCTGGTGGTGATCCTGTTCCTGCAGACCTGGCGTGCGTCGATCATTCCGCTGATCGCAGTGCCGGTGTCGGTGGTCGGTACCTTCGCTGCGCTGTACCTGCTGGGCTTCTCGATCAATACGCTGAGTCTGTTCGGCCTGGTACTGGCGATTGGTATCGTGGTCGATGACGCGATCGTGGTGGTGGAGAACGTCGAGCGCAATATCGAGGAAGGCCTGTCGCCCACGGCGGCGGCGCACCAGGCCATGAAGGAAGTGTCCGGCCCCATCGTCGCGATTGCGTTGGTGCTGTGTGCGGTGTTCGTTCCGATGGCCTTCCTGTCCGGCGTTACCGGCCAGTTCTACAAGCAGTTCGCGGTGACGATTGCCATTTCCACGGTGATCTCGGCGATCAACTCGCTGACCCTGTCGCCGGCGCTTGCCGCGCGTCTGCTCAAGCCGCATGGTGCGGCCAAGGATGCGCCCAGCCGTTTGATCGACAAGTTGTTTGGTTGGGTGTTCCGTCCGTTCAACCGCTTCTTCAAGACCAGCTCGGAGAAGTATGAGCGTGGCGTATCGCGCATCCTCGGCCGTCGCGGTGCGGTGTTCGTGGTGTATGCGGTGCTGCTGGTGGGCACCGGCGTGATCTTCAAGCTGGTGCCGCCGGGTTTCATTCCGACCCAGGACAAGCTGTACCTGATCGCCGGTGTGAAACTGCCGGAAGGCTCCTCCATTGCGCGTACCGATGAAATGCTGCGCAAGGTTGCCAAGATTGCCCAGGAAACCGATGGCGTCGCCCACACCATCTCGTTCCCGGGTTTGAATGCACTGCAGTTCACCAATACGCCCAACACCGGCGTGGCCTTCATCCCGCTCAAGCCGTTCAATGAGCGAAAAGGCCGTACTGCCGCGCAGATCAATGCCGAGATCAACCAGAAGATCGCCGGGCTGCAGGAAGGGTTTGCGTTCGCGATGATGCCGCCGCCGATCCTTGGTTTGGGTAATGGCAACGGCTACCAGATGTTCATCGAGGACCGTGGCAATCTCGGCTATGGTGCCTTGCAAAATGCGGTGCAGAGCATGCAGGGCGCCGTGGCACAGACGCCGGGCATGGCCTATCCGATCACCAGTTACCAGGCCAACGTGCCACAGCTGGATGCGGAAGTGGACCGGGTCAAGGCCAAGGCGCAGGGCGTGCAGCTGACCGAGTTGTTTGACACGCTGCAGACCTACCTGGGTTCGGCGTACGTTAACGACTTCAACCAGTTTGGCCGCACCTGGCAGGTGATCGCGCAGGCAGACGGACAGTTCCGTGACAGCGTGGAGGACATCGGCAAGCTGCGTACTCGCAATGACCGCGGCGAGATGGTGCCGATCGGTTCGATGGTGACCGTCAAGGAAACCTATGGCCCGGATCCGGTGCTGCGCTTCAACGGTTATCCGGCGGCTGATCTGGCCGGTGAAGCCGATCCGCGCATGCTGTCCTCGGCCGAGGCGATGAACAAGCTCACCGAGATTGCCGGGCAGGTGTTGCCGGCCGGCATGGTCACCGAATGGACCGACCTGAGCTACCAGCAGGCGACCCAGGGCAAGGCTGCCTTCATCGTATTCCCGGTGGCGATCCTGCTGGCCTTCCTGGTGCTGGCGGCGCTGTACGAGAGCTGGTCGCTGCCGCTGGCGGTGATCCTGATCGTGCCGATGACCTTGCTGTCGGCATTGTTCGGGGTATGGCTCACCGGCGGTGATAACAACGTCTTCGTGCAGGTAGGCTTGGTGGTGTTGATGGGCCTGGCGTGCAAGAACGCGATCCTGATCGTCGAGTTTGCCCGTGAGTTGGAGATGGGTGGCAAGGGCATCGTCGAGGCGGCACTGGAAGCCTGCCGTCTGCGTCTGCGCCCGATCGTGATGACCTCGATCGCCTTCATCGCCGGCACGGTACCGTTGGTGCTGTCGCATGGCGCAGGTGCCGAGGTGCGCTCAGTGACGGGCATTACCGTGTTTGCCGGCATGCTGGGTGTGACCTTGTTCGGCCTGTTCCTGACCCCGGTGTTCTACGTGGCGCTGCGCAAATTCGTGTCACGTAACGGTGGCGGCAAGCTGGTACAGCATGGTGAGCCGACCATCCACCATTGATGGCAGGTGTAACTCCGTTGCGGGAGGCAGCAGATATGCTGCCTTTCGCAGGTCCTTGCCACCGTCACCGGCAAGGATGGTTTGAAATGTTATCGGTCTTGTATCAATTCATTCCCCCAAGGAAAAGCAGATGAATACCCAGAACACGAAGGTTGCCCTGGTTACCGGTGCCACCCGCGGCATCGGCCTTGAGACCGTGCGCCAGCTGGCCGCCGCAGGCGTGCATACGCTGCTCGCCGGGCGCAACTACGAGACCGCCGCCGCAAAGGCGCGGGAACTGCAGGCAGAAGGCCTGCCGGTGGAAGCCATCCAGCTCGATGTCAATGACCCCGACAGCATCGCAGTTGCGGTTGAACGGGTGACGCAGCAGCACGGCAAGCTCGATATCCTGGTCAACAACGCCGGCGTGCTGGTCGATGACCTGCAGGCCGGTGCCAGTGGCCAGTCGCTGGGCACCTGGCGTAGTACTTTCAATACCAATCTGTTCGCCGTGGTTGAAGTGACGGCGGCCTTCCTGCCGCTGCTGCGCGCTGCACCGGCCGGACGCATCGTCAATGTGTCCAGCATCCTCGGTTCGTTGACCCTGCATGCGCAGCCGGGCTCTTCGATCTACGGTTTCATCGTGCCGGCCTACAACGCTTCCAAGAGCGCGCTGAACGCCTGGACCGTGCAGCTTGCGCATGAGCTGCGCGAAGGCCCGATCAAGGTCAATGCGGTGCACCCGGGCTACGTCAGGACCGACATGAACGGTGGCGAAGGTGAAATCGATGTCGCCGAAGGCGCGCGTTCCAGCGTGGGCATGGCCTTGATCGCTGCCGATGGCCCCACCGGCAGCTTCAGCTACCTCGGGGAGGTGTTGCCATGGTGATGCGCCTGTTGGTGACCGCAATGGCCAGTGCCTTGCTGGCCGGTTGCATGACGGTGGGTCCGGACTACAAGGCAGCACCAGTGGAGCCGGTCAGCCTGCACGGCGCGGCTGACCCGGCGTTCTCCAGTGCGCCGCCGGTTGCGAGCTGGTGGGCGCAGTTTGATGATCCGGTTCTGGGTCAGCTTGTGCACGATGCGCTAGGCGACAACCTGGATCTGCGGATCGCCATGGCCCGCGTACGCGCTGCCCGTGCGGTGTTTACCGAACAGCGTCTGGATCAGCTGCCGCATATCACTGCAGGTGGCAGCCAGGACAGGCGCAAGCAACCCGATGCAACGCTGGGCGGCGAGCGCGTCGGTAGCGAGACCTATCAGCTCGGCTTCGATGCTGGCTGGGAACTGGATCTGTTCGGCAGGCAGCGTCGTGCGGCCGAAGCCGCGCGCGCCGACCTGGGCGCCGAGCGCGACAATCTGGCCGATGCGCAGGTGATGGTGGCGGCAGAAGTGGCACGCAACTATTTCGAACTACGTGGCTCGCAGAAGCGTATTGCCGTTGCCCGCGACACGCTGCTCAATCTGCGTGAAACCCAACGGTTGACCGAGACCCGATTGGAACTGGGTGCAGGCAGTGAGCTGGACGTGCAGAGCAGTCGCGCCCGCTTGAAGGCGATCGAGGCGGATATTCCGTTGCTGGAGGTGTCCGAGGTGCAGTCGCGGCATCGTCTTGCCGTGCTGCTTGGGCAGCGTCCCGGTTCGCTGGACACACTGCTGCAGCCACGCGAAGTGCCTGCATTTGCCAAGGCCTTGCCGCTGGGAGACACCAGCGACCTGCTGCGGCAGCGTGCCGATGTGCGCATGGCCGAGCGTCGTCTGGCTGCAGCCACGGCGCGTGTTGGCGTGGCGACGGCCGATCTGTTCCCACGTATCAGCCTGAGTGGTTTCGTCGGCTTTCTCGGCGGTGATGCTTCGGGTCTGGTGAATGGCAACAACAAGGCCTGGTCATTGACCCCGTCGATCAGCTGGGCGGCATTCGACTTTGGCACCGTGCGTGCACGCCTGCGTGCGAGCAAGGCGCAGGCCGATGGAGCGGCGGCCGAGTACGAGAAGGCGGTGTTGCTGGCATTGGAAGACGCCGAGAACGCGCTGACCCGATATGCCAAGCAGCAGGCGCGGTTGGGCATCGTGGCTGAGCAGGCACAGGCCGCACGCAAGGCGGAATCGCTTGCGCAGCTGCGTTATCGCGAAGGCTCGGAAGACTTCCTGGCCTTGCTGGATGCGCAGCGCAATCAGCTGGCTGCCGACGATGCGTTGGCGGCGGCGGAAGCGTCGGTGAATGTCAGTGTCGTTGCTGTCTACAAGGCGCTGGGTGGCTGGGGTGGACAGCCGGGCCCGGCATTAGCGGTTACAAGCGTGCGTTGAGAGAGCGGGAGCTTCTGGATCTGCAAACAGAAACAGGCGGCCAATGGCCGCCTGTTTCGTTACGCATCACCGAAAATCAGGCAGCGTCAGCTTGCGCCCGGCGCGGGCCTTCAACCAGCGCGCGACCCACCATATCCACCAGCACGTCGAGCTCCTCTTCATCCATGCCGAAGTGCGGGGTGAAGCGCAGCGAGTTCTCGCCGCCGTGGATCACATTGACGCCATGCATGCGCAGCCACTCTTCGGTGGAGCCGGCGCCATAGCATTTGAACTGCGGGGCCAGTTCGCAGGAGAACAGCAGGCCGGTGCCCTGCACCTTGGTGATCAGACCGCCCAGCTTGGCCTTGAGTGCTTCCAGCTTCTGCACGGCCTGTTCACCGCGCACGCGGATGTTCTGGCGCACTTCCGGCGACAGGCGGGCGAGGGTGGCAACAGCCACATCCAGCGCGCGCGGGTTGGTGGTCATGGTGTTGCCGTACACACCCTTGCGGTAGAGCTTGGCGGCATGCTCGGTGACGGCCAGCACCGACAGCGGGAACTGCGCGCCGTTCAAGGCCTTGGAATAGGTTTCCATGTCCGGCGGATCCAGCGTCTCGTAGCCCGGGTAGTCGACGAAGGACAGGGTGCCGTGCGCACGCAGTGCGGCCTGGATGGAATCGATCAGCAACAGGCTGCCGTGCTCGCGGGTGAGTTCGCGGACCAGCTTGTAGAAGCTTGCCGGCACCGCGCGGCCCGGGTCGCCTTCACCCATCACCGGCTCCAGGAACACCGCTTCGATGAACCAGTTGTTGGCCTTGGCATCGGCAAACACCTTGCGCATCGCCGCTTCGTCGTAGGGCGGTACGGTGATGACGCTGTTCTCGCCGCGGTAGCTGGCCAGGTGCTGGTCATAGGCCTTGCGGCTGGAGTCGGAGTACAGTGCCGGTCGGTCGGTGCGACCGTGGAAGCTGCCCTTGATGACCACACGCTTGATGGTGGCACCGGCATGCGGAGCGCCCGGATCGGTTTGCAGCTTGGCGTTGATGTCGGCAATACGTGCGGCCAGTCCAACGGCCTCGGAGCCGGAGTTCAAACACATGAAGTGCGAGAACGGACAGCCACCGCGGCTGTGGCCGATCTCTTTCTGCATGGCCTGCACGAAGCGGCGCTGGGCCAGGCTCGGGGTCATGATGTTGGCCATCACCTGCGGCTTGGCGGCGGCGGCCATCACGTCGGCCGGGGTGTGGCCGAAGCCAAGCATGCCGTAGCCGCCGGCGTCATACAGCACGGCGCCCTTGAGCGAGACCACCCACGGGCCGCAGGCGGCAAGGGCGATATAGGGGACGACGGCGTCGTCGGCATAGAAGTTGACGAAACCCGCCTGCATGGCGGCGATCTGGTCGTGCTCGTCCAGATCCAGCAGGTCGGCGGCTTCGTCCTTGATACGGGCGTATTCGCTGGCGGCAGCGGCAATGGCGCCGGCCAGGTCCGGGTGAGCGACGGCCAGGCGTTCAACGCTGGCGTCGTCCAAGCCTTGGGTCAGGCGCTGGCCGGCGTGCGCGCGAAGCGGGGCGAGGGGGCCGAGTACGGTCATGCTCATCTCCAGAAGTTTCTTGTATATACCCATTATCTGGAGATTCTGGACATATGGCAGCTATGATCTCGACGGATTTTCGGGTAATTTCGTCAAATCGACGAAGCTGGTTTGCAATGTGAATATTTCCCCTGCCGACGAACGCCTGTTGTCCGTATTGCGTGAGGACGCGCGGGCTTCCACTGCGCAGATCGCCCGCCGGCTTGGCTTGTCCCGGACCACGGTGCAGAGCCGCATCGACCGGCTTGAGCAGTTGGGGGTGATTGCCGGTTACACGGTACGCACTCACGAGGACTACGAGCAGGGCCAAGTGCGTGCACACGTGCTGATCACCGTGCTGCCAAAGAAGATGCCGGCCGTGGTCAAGGCGCTGCGGGACATCACCGAGGTGCGTTCGCTGCATTCGGTCAGTGGCAACCACGACCTGATCGCGATGGTTGTGGTGGGCGGGGTCAGTGAGATGGATGTGGTGACCGATGCGATCGGCGCTGTTGATGGGGTGGAGCGGACCAACAGCGCGATCATTCTTTCCACCAAGTTTGAGCGTTGAGGTAGGCCAGCCGCGCTGGATCGACGCTGCTTTGGCTTTGGGTATGGCTTTGGCTTTGGCTTTGGCTTCGCTTTGCTTTGCCCTTGCTCTACAGCCGTCATTCCCGCGAAGGCGGGAATCGCTCTTGCCTTTGGCTGCTGATTTGACGTGACCCGTGCGAATTCAGAGCCAAAGCCAGAGCCAGAGCCAAAGCCAAAGCGATTCCCGCCTTCACGGGAATGACGGCATATAGCGGAGGCGGAGCCAAGGCCACGGCCTAAAAACGAGTCCTTCCGCCGGCGAGAGCTACAATAGCCGGCTACCCGCACGAAGTTCCGGCCTTGAAGAAGTCCGATTTCACCTATGACCTGCCTGAGGAATTGATTGCCCAGGCTCCCTTGGCCGAGCGTTCGGCCAGCCGCCTGCTGCTGGTTCCACCAGCACCGGCGCCGTTCGATGACCGCCAGGTGCGCGATCTGGCCGAGTTGCTGCAGCCCGGTGACCTGCTGGTGTTCAACGACACCCGTGTCATCCCGGCACGCTTGTTTGGCCAGAAGACCAGTGGCGGCCGCGTCGAGATCCTTATCGAGCGTCTGCTTGGTGGCCAGCAGGCGCGTGCGCAGATCGGTGCCAGCAAGTCCCCCAAGCCGGGAAGCCGCATTCAGCTTGACGCCGGCGGCGAAGCCGAAGTGCTTGGTCGCGATGGCGAGTTCTATGTGTTGCGCTTCGATATCCCGGAGTCGCTGGAATCCTGGCTGGTGCACGAGGGCCGCCTGCCATTGCCGCCCTATATTCATCGCGAGCCGGGAGTGGACGACCGCGAGCGCTACCAGACGGTGTTCGCCAAGCAGGTGGGTGCCGTGGCTGCGCCAACGGCCGGCCTGCATTTCGACGAGCCCTTGCTGGCCCGCCTGCGCGAGCGCGGTGTCCAGTTTGGCCATATCACCTTGCACGTTGGTGCTGGCACGTTCCAGGCGGTACGCGTGGATGACCTGTCCCAGCACATCATGCACCGTGAATGGCTGAATGTCGGCGCGGAGCTGGTCGAGCAGGTGCGGCGGACCCGTGCTGCCGGTGGTCGTGTGATCGGCGTCGGCACCACCGTGGTGCGGGCGCTGGAGAGCGCCATGCGCGAGGGCGAGTTGCACCCGTATGCAGGCGAAACCCAGATATTCATCACCCCGGGTTACCGCATCCGCAGCGTCGATGCGATGGTGACCAACTTCCATCTGCCGGAAAGCACCCTGCTGATGATGATCAGCGCGTTTGCTGGCAAGGAGCGTGTTTTCGAGGCCTATGCCCACGCTATCGCGCAGAAGTACCGCTTCTTCAGTTATGGCGATGCGATGCTGTTGTTCCCGGCCGGCGAGGGTGCGGCGGTTTGACGCAGTGCGCGGACGGATCAAATGAGATAAGTTCTCATTTGATCCGTGTCCGGCCATCGTGGTCGGGACCGACGACCACTTCCGGAGTAATCCATGCGTCATCCGAAGCGTGCCGCCGGCCATCTGGCTGCCCTGTGTTCCCTCGTCCTGCTTGGTGCCTGCGCCAAGACCGGCGACAACCCCGCCTCTGCCGCCGCGTCGCAGGCAGCGGCCGCCGCTGGTGAGGTCAACCTCTACACCACGCGTGAACCCGCCCTGGTGCAGCCGTTGCTGGATGCCTTCACCGCGGATACCGGCATCAAGGTCAACACCGTATTGCTGAAGGATGGCTTGACCGAGCGGCTCGCTGCCGAAGGCGAACGCTCGCCGGCCGACGTGCTGATGACGGTGGATACCGGTCGCCTGCTCGACGTGGTTGAAGCCGGCCACACCCAGGCGGTGAAGTCGCCGGTGCTGGAAGCTGCCATCCCGGCGCATCTGCGTTCGCCCGAGGGGCAGTGGTTTGCGCTGTCGCTGCGCGACCGCGTGGTCTACGCCGACAAGGATCTGGACTTGACCGGCTTCACTTACGAAAACCTTGCCGACCCGAAATGGAAGGGCCGGGTATGCATCCGTTCCGGCCAGCATCCTTACAACACGAGCTTGTTCGCGGCGATGATCGCGCATGACGGTGCGGAGAAGACCGAGGCCTGGTTGCGCGGGGTCAAGGCCAACCTGGCGCGCAAGGCTGCCGGTGGTGATCGCGATGTTGCACGCGACATCCTTGCCGGTATCTGCGATATCGGTGTGGCCAATGCGTACTACGTCGGCCGCATGAAGAATGCCGAGGAAGGCTCCGAGCAGCGCGCTTGGGGCGACGCCATCCAGGTGGTACGGCCGGTGTTTGCCAGCGCCGCCGATACCGGTACCCACGTCAATATCTCCGGTGCCGCTGTCGCCCGCCATGCGCCCAACCACGACAATGCGGTCAAGCTGCTGGAATACCTGGTCAGCGACAGCTCACAAAGCCTGTACGCACGTGCCAACTACGAATATCCGGTCAAGCCGGGCGTGGCACTGGATCCGGTGGTTGCCAGCTTCGGGCCGATGAAGGTGGACCCGCTGCCCCTGGCCGAGGTGGTCGCCAACCGCAAACTGGCCAGCGAGCTGGTGGACAAGGTCGGCTTCGATAACTGACCCTTGCGGTTCCCTACGGGCCGGTGCCGTGCTTGCGGTGCCGGCCTGTTGTTTTGTGATGGATAGTGCTTGATGACGTGGCGATGGAACCCGTGGCTGCTGGGCGCGGTATTGGTGGCGGTGCTGATGTTGGCGCCGGTACTGGGCTTGGCGTGGGCAGCGAGCGATGGCAGCGTCGGGCTGTGGGCGCATCTATGGGCCAATGTGTTGCCGACTGCGCTGCTCAATACCGGCCTGTTGTTGCTGGGCGTTGGTGTATTGGTCGGCGTGCTTGGCACCGGTAGTGCATGGCTTGTGACGGCGTTTGCGTTCCCGGGCCGAAAAATGCTGGCGTGGACGCTGTTGCTGCCCTTGGCGGTACCCACTTACATCGCGGCCTTCGCGTATCTGGATGTCCTGCATCCGCTTGGTCCCGTGCAGGGGCTGATCCGCGACCTGCTGGGCTATGACAGTCCCCGTCAGTTCCGCCTTCCCGACATCCGCCATCTGGCAGGCTGCATCGTGTTGCTGGGCCTCGTGCTCTATCCCTACGTGTATCTGACTACCCGCGCCTTGTTCATGACCCAGGCTGCAGGGTTGCTGGAGGCGGCGCGCAGCCTGGGTGCTACGCCACTGCAGGTCTTCTGGCGGGTGGCGCTGCCCTTGGCGCGCCCGGCAATTGCCGTGGGCGTGGCGTTGGCCTTGCTGGAAACACTCAATGACATCGGTGCCTCCGAGTTCCTCGGCGTGCAGACCCTCACCGTGTCGATCTATACCACCTGGGTAAGTCGCGGCGACCTTGCAGGCGCAGCGCAGATCGCGCTGGCGATGCTCGCTGTGGTGGCCTTGTTGTTGACGCTGGAACGCTATGGCCGGCGCAGGCAACGCTATGCCAGCGTACTGCGGCCGCGTCCGTTGCAGCCGCAGCAACTGCGTGGCGCGCCCGCCTTGCTCGCATTGCTGCTGGGGCTGCTGCCGGTGTTGCTGGGCTTTGCGGTGCCGGCGGCCTATCTGCTCTGGGAGGCGGCGGAACGGCTGCAGGTAGCCGGCGTCTCGCCGCAGCTGCTGGTCGCGCTGTGGAATACGCTACGCGTTGCGTTGCTGGCGACAGTGGTGGCGATGGTGCTTGGTCTGCTGGTGGCGTGGGCGCTGCGTCTGACGCAGTCGCGGCGGCGTAGGGCGCTGGCAGTCACCAGCAGCCGCATCGCCGTGCTGGGCTATGCGATCCCCGGCACGGTGCTTGCCATCGGTTTGTTGCTGCCGTTGGGCGCATTGGATGCAATGGCGGGCAGTTTGCTGGAACTGGCTGGAAGTCAGCCACGGCTGTTGTTGATGGGGTCGGTGAGCGTGCTGGTACTGGCTTACACGTTGCGCTTTCTCGCGGTGTCGGTCGGTGGGATCGAATCGGGGTTGGCGCGCATTCCCTTGTCGCTGGATCAGGCCGCTGCGAATCTGGGCGAGGGTGCGACCGGCATGCTGCGGCGCGTACACCTGCCATTGTTGCGCCCGGCCTTGGCCGCGGCTGCGCTGCTGGTGTTCGTCGACACGATGAAGGAGTTGTCGGCCACCCTGGTGCTGCGGCCAATGAATTTCGAAACGCTTGCCACCTGGCTGTATGCCGAGGCGGCACGCGGGACCTATGAAGAAGGCGCGGTGGCGGCCCTGTTGATTGTTGTCAGCGGCTTGCTGCCAGTGATCCTGCTGGCCCGCGCCGGTGCGGCTTATGGAGTGGAAGATGCACGTTGACGCACAGCTGGTACTGGAAGACCTGCATATCGGCTATCCCGTCGCGGGTGGTTTCAAGCCAGTGGTGGAGGGCTTGTCGCTGCAGCTTGGGCGCGGCGAGATCGGCTGTCTGCTGGGAGCATCGGGCTGCGGCAAGACCACGGTATTGCGTAGCATCGCTGGATTCGAACCCCTGCAGCAGGGCAGCATCGTGCTTGCCGGGCGGCAGTTGGCCAAGGCGCAACAGGCGCTGCCGGCAGAGCAGCGCCGGGTGGGGATGATGTTCCAGGATTACGCGCTGTTTCCGCATCTGGATGTGGCGGCGAACATTGCTTTTGGCCTGCGCGGCCTGCCACGTGTGCAGCGCCAGGCGCGGGTGCAGGCGTTGTTGCAGTATGTGGCCTTGCCTGGCCTGGAGCGGCGCTATCCGCATGAGTTGTCCGGTGGCCAGCAACAGCGCGTGGCGCTGGCTCGGGCCTTGGCGCCGGCGCCGGATCTGCTGCTGCTGGACGAGCCCTTCTCGAACCTGGATGTCGATACTCGCCAGCGGCTCGCCGGCGAGCTGCGCGACCTGCTCAAGGCGGCCGGCACCACGGTGTTGATGGTGACCCATGACCAGGGCGAGGCGTTTGCCATGGCCGACCGCATCGGTGTGATGCACGGCGGTCGCCTGCGGCAATGGGATACGGCGCAGGCCCTGTACCAGGCGCCGCTGGATGCGTTCGTGGCCAGCTTCATCGGCCGCGGCACGGTCGTCGAGGCGGCGCAACTGGGTCTGGCTGGGGGCGGGCAGGTGCTGGTGCGCCCGCAAAGCCTGCAGCTGGACCCCGCTGCCGCCTTGCGCGCGAAGGTCGAGACCGTGGTGTTCCGCGGACCGGGCAGCAGCGTCTGGGTGCGCTTGCTCGATGGAGCGCGGCTGGAACTGGATTTCGGCCCTGGTGCGCTGCCAGAGATTGGTGCCGAACTAGGCCTGGCCTGGCACGATCCGGTCCCGCTGCGCTTCGACGACTGAGCGTGTGCGGCTGAAATTCGCCCTGCTGGCCCATATCCGCGACAATTGGCGCAACTGACGCCTCAATGCTTCCATGTCCAGATTGCAGTTCAAGCTCCAGAACACCGATGGCCGCGCCCGTCGCGGCCAGCTGTCCTTCCCGCGCGGCACCGTGCAGACCCCGGCCTTCATGCCGGTCGGCACCTATGGCTCGGTCAAGGGCGTGCTGCCAGAACAGGTGCGCGCGCTCGGGGCCGAGATCATCCTCGGCAACACCTTCCATCTGTACCTGCGTCCGGGCCTGGATGTCATTGCCGACCACGGCGGCCTGCATGGTTTTTGCCAGTGGAATGGCCCGATCCTGACCGATTCGGGTGGTTTTCAGGTGTTTTCGCTGGCGCATCGCCGCAAGATCACCGAAGAAGGCGTCACCTTCGCCTCGCCGACCGACGGCGCCCGGGTCTTCCTGGGGCCGGAAGAGAGCATGAAGATCCAGAAGGTGCTGGATTCGGACATCGTCATGATCTTCGACGAATGCACACCGTACCCGGCCACCGAGCCGGTGGCGCGCAAGTCGATGGAGCTCAGCCTGCGCTGGGCCCAGCGCAGCCGTAACGCGCATGACGCCATGGGCAACGACGCGGCGCTGTTCGGCATCGTCCAGGGCGGTGTGCACACCGAGCTGCGCAGCCGCTCGGCCGAAGGCCTGCAGCAGATCGGCTTCGATGGCTATGCGATCGGCGGCCTGGCGGTGGGCGAGCCCGAGCACGAGCGCAATGCCATGCTCGACCACATGCATCCGATCCTGCCTGCCGACCGCCCGCGCTACCTGATGGGCGTTGGCCGGCCGGAGGACCTGGTGGAAGGCGTGGCCCGCGGCGTGGACATGTTCGACTGCGTCATGCCCACCCGAAATGCCCGCAACGGCCATTATTTCACCTCGTTCGGCACCGTTCGCATCCGCAATGCCAAGTACGAGCGGGACATGAACCCGATCGAGCCGGGCTGCGGCTGCCATGCCTGCACCGGTGGCTACACCCGCTCCTACCTGCGCCATCTGGACCGCTGCAACGAGATGCTGGCGCCGATGCTGGGCACCCTGCACAACCTGTTCTATTACGAAAAACTGATGGCCGACATGCGTGCGGCCATCGAGGCGGGAACCTTCCTGGCCTTCCGCGAGTCCTTCTATGCAGCCCGGGGCCTGAGTGTCCCGGCGTTGTCGGGGGAGTAGCGGTCTTCACACGGTCCGGGACGCGCTCCCGGACGCGTGGCATACTTCACGGCTGACCCCGTTTCGCGGTAACTGCTGCAGGCCATCCGGCCCGGGTGGGTGCCGCCCAACATCAAGGATTACAAAATGACTCTGATGGCTATCCTGCTTCCCGTCGCCCAGGCTGCTCCGGCCGCACCGGGCATGGGCACCTTCCTGCTGCCCATCGCACTGATCGCAGTGATGTACTTCCTGATGATCCGCCCGCAGATGAAGCGCCAGAAGGAACACAAGGCAATGCTGGAGAAGATCGCCAAGGGTGACGAAGTGCTGACCTCCGGCGGCATCGCCGGCGTGGTTACCGACATCGGCGACAACTTCATCACCGTGGAAGTGGCCGACAACGTCCGCATCCGCGTGCAGAAGGGCTCGGTCGGCAACGTCCTGCCCAAGGGCACGCTGAAGAACGCCGCCTGAGACTGATCCCTTTCCGTCACGTCGTGACGCCGCACCGGCGTCGCGCAGGATCCTGCAATGCTTGAATTTCCGCGCTGGAAGTACTTCCTGATTCTGATCGTTCTGGCGGTCAGCGCGCTGTACGCGCTGCCCAACATCTACCAGAAGGATCCGTCCGTTCAGATCACCGCAAACCGGGGTGGGCAGATTGATGATGCGCTGAAAGAGCGCGTCAACAAGGCGCTGGGCGAGGCCGGTGTCACCGCCAAGTCGGTGGAGAAGGAGGGCGAGAACAATCTGATCGTCCGCCTGACTTCGCTGGACGCCCAGTCGCGCGCCAATGAGGTGCTGCGTGAAACGGCCGGCGAAAACTACACCGTCGCCCTGAACCTGGCCTCGACCGTGCCGGACTGGCTGGCCAATCTCGGCGGCAAGCCAATGGTGCTGGGTCTGGATCTGGTCGGTGGCGTGCACTTCGCCTTGCAGGTGGACCAGAAGGCCGCAGTGGACAAGCGCTTCGAAGCCTTTACCGAAGACGTGCGTACCACCCTGCGTGACAACCGCGTGTCCTACCGTTCGGTCGAGCGTCGCGGCGAAAGTGATATCGCCATCGTCCTGGCCAATGCTGCCGATGCCGACAAGGCGCGTGCGGCACTGGCCAAGGCGCAGCCGACCTTCGGTTACTCGGTGAGCGGTGAGCGCATCACCGCCACCGTGCCACAGGCGGAAATGCTGCAGATCGCCTCCGGCGCCATCGAGCAGAACCTGACCACCCTGCGTAACCGCGTCAACGAACTGGGCGTGGCCGAGCCGATCATCCAGCGTCAGGGCGAAGACCGCATCGTGGTCGAGCTGCCGGGCGTGCAGGACACGGCCGAAGCCAAGCGCATGATCGGCGCCACCGCGACCCTGGAGTACCGCGCGGTGGTCGATGGCAATGCGCAGGATGCCATGGACACCGGCCGCATTCCGCCGGAAGCCAAGCTCTACCGCGACCGCCGCGGCATGCCGGTGCTGTTGAACAAGCGTACCATCGTCACCGGTGACCAGATGGTCAAGGCGGCGACCTCCACTGACCAGAACGGTCTGCCGTCGGTCAGCGTGACGCTGAACAGCGTCGGCGGCCAGCGCATGTTCGATTTCACCAGCGCCAATGTCGGCAAGCCGATGGCCGTGGTCTACACCGAGCGGATTCCGCAGGTGACGATGGTCAACGGTGTGGAGCAGCGCAGCTTCCGGGTCAAGGAAGAAGTGATCTCCATCGCCAACATCAATGGCGTGTTCGGCAAGGAATTCCAGACCACCGGCCTGGAGAAGACCGAGGCCGACGGTCTGGCCAAGCTGCTGCGTGCCGGCTCGCTGGCTGCGCCGATGGACTTCGTCGAGGAATACGTGATCGGCCCGAGCCTGGGTAAGGAGAACGTGGATCGCGGCGTCAAGGCAGTGGTGTTCTCGTTCATCTTCACCCTGGTGTTCTTCGCCATCTACTACCGCATGTTCGGCGTGATCACCTCGGTGGCACTGCTGTTCAACCTGCTGATCGTGGTGGCGGTGATGTCGATGTTCGGCGCGACCATGACCTTGCCGGGCTTCGCGGGTCTGGCCTTGTCGGTCGGCTTGTCGGTCGACGCCAACGTGCTGATCAACGAACGTATCCGTGAAGAGTTGCGACTGGGCATGCCGGCCAAGAAGGCGATCGCGGAGGGTTACGAGCGCGCCTCGGGCACCATCCTCGACGCCAACCTCACTGGCTTGATCGTCGGTGTGGCGCTGTACGCGTTCGGTACCGGCCCGCTGAAGGGTTTCGCGCTGACCATGATCATCGGTATTTTCGCCTCCATGTTCACTGCGATCACCGTATCGCGTGCGCTGGCGACGCTGATCTACGCCAAGCGCAAGAAGCTGACCTCCGTGGCCATCTGACGCGAATCTCTTCGCAGAAGCCCGCACCTGACCGGTGCGGGTTTTCCAAGGAACTCCTTGCATGAAACTGTTTCCACTTCACATCGTTCCGAACGACACCAACATCGACTTCATGAGTCACCGCAAGCCGGTGCTCGCGATCATGGTGGTGTTGCTGTTGGCCTCGTTCGCCATCATCGGCTTCAAGGGCTTCAACTATGCCCTGGAGTTCACCGGTGGCACGGTGGTGCGTACCCACTTTGAAAAGAGCATCGACGCCGACACGGTGCGTGAGCGTCTGGAAAAGGCTGGCTTCGACAATGCCCAGGTGCAGAGCGTCGGCGGCGGCAATGACCTGATGATCCGCCTGCCGCCGGATGGTGAGCACAACAATGCTGCCGATGCCGCGCAGCAGGTTGCCGAAAAGGTCCGTACTGCGGTGACCGCGGCGGACAATGTCGCTACCGTGCAGCCGGGCGAGTTCGTCGGCCCGCAGGTCGGCAAGGACCTGGCGATGAACGGCATCTACGCCACGCTGTTCATGGTCATCGGCTTCCTGATCTACATCGCGGCCCGCTTCGAATGGAAGTTCGCCATCGTCGCCAGCATCACCGCGTTCTTCGACCTGATCCTGACGGTCGCGTACATGTCGCTGCTCGGCCGCGAGTTCGACCTGACCGTGTTGGCCGGTATGTTGTCGGTGATGGGTTTTGCCATCAACGACATCATCGTGGTGTTTGACCGTGTGCGCGAAAACTTCCGCAGCCTGCGCGTGGAGCCGCTGGAAGTGCTGAACCGTTCGATCAACCAGACGCTGTCGCGTACGGTGATCACCGCGGTGCTGTTCTTCCTGTCCGCACTGGCGCTGTACATGTTCGGTGGCGAGTCGATGGAAGGCCTGGCCGAGACCCACATGGTGGGTGCGGTGATCGTGGTCATCTCCTCGATCATCGTGGCCGTGCCGCTGCTGAGCATCGGTCCGTTCAAGGTCAGCAAGCAGGATCTGCTGCCCAAGGCCAAGGACGAGGAAGAGCTGGCCCGTCGTCCCTGACGGACCCTCACTGCCTTGCTGAAAAGCCGCGCCCTGCGCGGCTTTTCTTTTGCCCGCAATCCGCGCGGGGGCGGGGCGGTCCATGCGGTGGCGTCGGTTGTTTTCGATGCGGCAGCGCACTACGATCCTCCCGGTTCAGCGCGCAAACTGCTTGTGCTGCTGTCTTCTGTTTAGCCAACCGAGGTTTTCATGGTCATCAAACCGCGTGTGCGCGGCTTCATCTGCGTCACCACCCATCCGACTGGTTGCGATGCGGCGGTCAAGGAACAGATCGATTACATCAAGGCCCAGCCCAAGCTGGCGAACGGCCCGAAGAAGGTGCTGGTGCTCGGTGCGTCCACTGGCTACGGCTTGGCCGCGCGCATCAAGGCGGCGTTCGGCAGCGATGCCGCTACCCTGGGCGTGTTCTTTGAGCGTCCGGGCAGCGAGACCAAGCCGGGCACCGCGGGTTGGTACAACACCGCCGCGTTCGAGAAGTACGCACACCAGGCCGGCCTGTATGCGCGCAGCGTCAATGGCGATGCGTTCTCCGACGAGGTGAAGCAGAAGGTCATCGAGATCATCAAGGCTGACCTGGGCCAGGTCGACCAGGTGGTCTACAGCCTCGCCGCACCGCGTCGCAAGCACCCCAAGACCGGCGAGATCATCAGCTCCACGCTCAAGCCGATCGGCGCGCCGATCACCTTGCGTGGCCTGGATACCGACAAGGAAGTGCTGACCGAGACCACGCTGCAGCCGGCAACGGCCGAGGAAATCGCCGGCACCGTGCAGGTCATGGGTGGCGAAGACTGGCAGATGTGGATCGACGCGCTGCTTGAGGCCGGCGTGCTGGCACCGGGTGCCACCACCACCGCGTTCACCTACGTCGGCGAAGAGATCACCCAGGCCATTTACTGGAATGGTTCGATCGGTGCTGCCAAGAAGGATCTGGATGCCAAGGTGCTGGCGATCCGTGACAAGTTGCAGGGCCTCGGCGGTGATGCACGCGTCTCGGTGTTGAAAGCGGTGGTGACCCAGGCCAGCTCGGCGATCCCGACGATGCCGTTGTACCTGTCGCTGTTGTTCAAGGTGATGAAGGAACAGGGTACGCACGAAGGCTGCATCGAGCAGCTCGATACCCTGTACGACATTCTGTACAACGGCCCGCAGGGCGGCGCCAACGCGGCTGACCACATTCGCCAGCAGTTGCAGGACGCGCAGGGCCGTGAAATCGCGCTGGTGGACGGCGAAGGTCGTCTGCGTGCGGACTACAAGGAAATGGCACCGGAAGTGCAGGGCAAGGTGTTGGAGCTGTGGCCGCAGGTGACCAATGAGAACCTGTACGAGATCAGCGATCTGGCCGGCTACAAGGCGGACTTCCTGCGCCTGTTCGGGTTTGGCATCGACGGCGTGGATTACGAAGCCGATGTGAATCCGGATGTGGCCATTCCCGGGATTGTCGAGGTCTGAGTTCGTTGGGCTTTGGGATGTAAGAAGGCCGCGCTTTTCGGGGGCGTTTTTTTTTTTGATTTTTTTTGCTTTGTAGCCCCCAGCATACCCACACCCCCCCCCCCCACCCCCCCGCGGGAGAGGGGCTCAGTGCACTGCGAGCGCGAGCATTGCTAGCCCCTCTCCCGCAGGCGGGAGAGGGGTTGGGGTGAGGGCAGCTCTTGGCGCAAACAAGCGGCCCAGAGCAAGCCATCAACCAAACTCAAAATCCATCTCAGCCGTCGGCGGGCCGACAAAATCCCCTTCCACGTAATCCACGCCGGCACTGAACAACAAGCTCATCGTCGAGGCATCGGCGACAAACTCGGCAATGGTCAAGATGCCCGCAGACTGTGCCTTGGTGGTGATTTCCTGGGTCTTCTCCAACTGCTCCTTGGCCTGCGCCGGATCAGCGGTGAACGCGCTGTCCAGCTTGAGGAAGCCGGGCTGGAAATGGGCAAGCAACTGGAACGAATCCAGTCCGGAGCCAAACTGTTCCAGGCCTACCTTGCAGCCCAGTACCGTGACATCGCTGAGGAATTGCTGCGCATTGCGCAGGTGCGTGAAGACCTTGGCCTCGGGTATCTGCAGCCACAGCTGCGCGCCTTCCACGCCTTCGGCCAGCAAGCCGGTGCGGATCACCGACAGCAGCTCAGGATCGGAGAAGGACTCCGGTGTGATGCGCACCATCAGGTGGGTTCGGTGGCCGGCGCGACGGCGCTCGCCCAACGCGCGGATGGCATTGGCCACCACCCAGCGGTTGATGGGGGCCAGCAGTTCGTGTTCCTGCGCGATCGGCAGGAAGGTCGCCGGGCCGACCATTTCGCCGTTGTTCTCCATCTGCAGCGAGGTGTCGTACAGCTGGATGGGCTCGCCCATCAGGTTCAACACGGGGCGGAAACGCAGATGGAAGCCATCGCCGGCCACCGCCTGGCGGATGCGCTGCACCCAGCTCTGGATGCGTTCTTCCTCGACGCGGTCGGCCGCGCCCGGGTCGAATACCTTGAAGGTATTGCCGCCCAGCTCGATGGCAGCGCGCGCGCAGTCGTTGGCGCGGTTCAACACCTGGCCAACGCTGGCGATCTTCTCGCCTACCTGTACACCGCCGATGCTGACCGTGACGGTGGCCGAGCGCTCGCCGATGCTGAAAACCGAGGAGGCAAACGCGCTGCGGACCCGTTCTGCCATCTGCGCGGTGTGTGCGTAGTCACCCTCCGTGAGCAGGGCGAAGTTGTGCTCGCCGAAGCGCGCCAGCTGCGCGTCCTCGCCAATGGCCTGGGCCAGCTTCTGGCCGAGTGCGGCAATCAGCGCATCGGCCGAATCCAGGCCGATATCCGGTAGCAGGCGCGCATAGTGATCCGGTTCGACCAGCAGGAAGCCATACTGGCCATCGCTGCGGCCGACCTGGGCGACGGCGTTCTCCAGCTGCACCATGAAGGTCGGACGGTTGAGCAGGCCGGTGACCTGGTCGCGCTGGCGCAGGGCCTCCACTTCGCGGGCCAGCTCCGGGTCGAACTCCTCGCGGCGGCGGAACACGATCTGGAAGCAGCTCTCGCCTTCATAGGTGGCGGCGGTGAACTCCATCGTCGCCGGGAAGGTGTCGCCGTCCTGGTTGCGCGCGTCCACTTCGTACTGCGGCGGCGGCGCTTCGCCCTTGCTCAGTGACTTCAGCAGCTGCTTGAAGTTCTCCACATGCTGCGGTGCAACCATGTCCAGCAGCGAGATGCCTTCCACGTCCTCGAAGGATTCAAATCCGAACATGTCCAGATAGGCTTCGTTGGCGCGGATGTGCATGCCTTCGTGGATGTAGGCGATGGGGTCGCGCGAGGACGAGATCAGCGCATCGCAGCGGCGCTCGGTCTCGCGCATCTGCGCCTCGATCCGGCGCAGCCCGCGACGCGCCTGCAAATCGGTCCATTCGGTCTGCACCACCGACAACAGGTGGTCCGGCTGCTGCCGCAGCGCGATGGCGCGGATGCCGTTGGCGGCCGAATCCAGCAGCATCTGTGCATCGATGCTGTCGGTCAGCAGGATCATCGGAATGTCCTTGCCACTGGCCGCGACCTGCTGGGTCAGCAGCA
Source organism: Stenotrophomonas sp. STEN031 (assembly GCF_056759975.1). Classification (NCBI taxonomy): domain Bacteria; kingdom Pseudomonadati; phylum Pseudomonadota; class Gammaproteobacteria; order Lysobacterales; family Lysobacteraceae; genus Stenotrophomonas; species Stenotrophomonas sp. STEN031. Next base: position 40,784 of record NZ_JBRREA010000018.1, on the reverse strand, counting down.
ACTGCGGGATAGCGTAAGAGTTGGCCGCCAGTACCAGATCGATGGGCTGGCTCAGTGCCTGGCCCAGTTCGTCGGGGCTTTGCGGCCGCGACGGACGCACGGCGATGCCGCTGTTGCGCAAGGTGCTGACGATGGCCTCGGCGCTTTCTGCGCTGTCGTCAACGATCAGCAAGCGCAAGGTGATGTCTTTGGCGTTCTGCATTCAGGACTCCCGGGGGACGGGGTTTAATACACGATGCACGGCAGTGGCGTCTATGCGCAGGTCGTTTGCCTGTGACGTACTCCCATGAGTGTAGTCGCAACGCGGGCGTCAGGACGTTATCGGTGCGGGCCCGGATGTACATCCGCAGGGCGCAAGGTGTGGCCCGGCGGATGCCCTGCCGCACTGCGGCCGCCTACGCCGCCATCCCCGCTGCGCGTCCCGAGGCCCACGCCCATTGGAAGTTGTAGCCGCCCAGCCAGCCGGTCACGTCCAGAACCTCGCCGACGAAGTGCAGGCCCGGCACCAGCTGCGATTCCATCGTCGCTGAAGACACCTTGCGGGTATCCACCCCGCCCAGGGTGACTTCGGCGGTGCGATAGCCTTCGGTGCCGCTGGCGACCAACGGGAAGTCCGACAACAGGCTGGCGGCGGCCTTGAGTTCCGGTTCGTCGAACTGGCGCATGGGCTTGTCCTTGAGCCATTGCTCGCACAGGTGCAATGCCAGTCGGCGCGGCATCACCTCGGACAGCACGGTGCGCAGCTCGGAGGCGCCGCGCTCGCGTTTCATCTGCCGCAGCCATTCAGCGGCATCGTGATCGGGCAGCAGGTCGAGCCGCAGGTCATTGCCCGGCTGCCAGTACGAGGAGATTTGCAGGATCGCCGGGCCGCTGACGCCGCGATGGGTGATCAGCATGGAGTTGCTGAAGCTCTTGCCGTTGCAGCGCGCCTCCACCGGCAGCGCAACGCCACTGAGCTCGGCGAAGCGCTCCTGGTGGGTGCCGCTCAGGGTCAGCGGCACCAGCCCGGCACGCGTTGGCAGCAGTTCGTGGCCGAAATTGCGTGCCACCTCGTAGCCGAAGCCGCTGGCACCCATGCTCGGGATCGACAGCCCGCCGGTGGCGATCACCACCGAGGCACTGTGGAATTGCCCCTGGGCGGTGCGCACGTGGAAGCCGTCGGCGCCACGCTCGATCTGCTGCACACCGCAGTCGGTGCGGATCTGCACACCGGCATCGGAACATTCGTCCAGCAGCATCTTCACGATCTGCTTGGAGGAGATGTCGCAGAACAACTGACCCAGCTCCTTCTCGTGATAGGCGATGCCGTGGCGTTCGACCATCTCGATGAAATCGCCTGGCGTATAACGCGCCAATGCCGATTTGCAGAAATGCGGGTTGGTGGAAATGAAGTTGGCGGCGGTGGTGCCGGTATTGGTGAAATTGCAGCGGCCGCCGCCGGACATGAGGATCTTCTTGCCAACCTTGTTGGCATGATCGATCACCTGCACGATGCGGCCGCGCTGGCCGGCGGTGAGCGCACACATCAGCCCCGCGGCGCCAGCGCCGATAACCAGTACGTCGCAGCGGATTGCCTTGTCAGCCACTACTGCTTACTCCGCCGGGCGCTTGCGCCAGACCGGGATCACATCCAGCTGGGTGTGATCATTGAGCAGCTGCACTTCGCCATCCTGGATCAACACACTCCAGCGCATCGCCCGCTGCACCTGCTCGCCCCAGCGTTCGACGAACGCGGCAGGCAGGTCGACGACCGACAGATTGTTGAAGCGGGCCAGGTGCTTGCCCTGTTTCTGCCACCAGATATCGGAGGCATTGCCGCCGTAGTTGACGATCTGTACGCGGCGGCTGCGGTTGCAGGCCTTGCGCACGCGCGATTCGTCCGGGTGGCCCAGGTCGATCCACTGCTCGATGTCGCCGGTGTAGTCCAACTGCCACAGGTCCGGCTCGTCCTCGCTGCTCAGGCCCTTGCCGAACTCCAGCCTATCCTCTGCATTGAGGGCGAAAGCGAGCAGGCGCACCATCAGGCGCTCGTCGGTTTCAGAGGGATGTTGGGCCAGGGTCAGGTTATGGGTCGCGTAGTAGCCGCGGTCCATGTCGCTGATCTGCAGCTCGGCCTTGCGGATGGTGGCGGTGAGGGCCATGGGAATACCGGGTACAAAGACCGCCCATCATAATGCCTGTCCCCGCAACCGACCCGCCCCAACGTGTTCGAGCCTGAACTGCCCAGCCGTCTGCAACTCGCGCCAGGCCCATGGACCAGCCTGTTGGACGGGCTGTGCGCGCGGTTTCCGGCGATACCACCAGCACTTTGGCTGGACCGGTTCGCGCGGGGAAGGGTGCTGGGCAGCGACGGCCAGCCGCTGCTGCCGACCCAGCCGTGGCGGGCAGGGCAGGAGATCCAGTACTTCCGTGAGGTCGCCGACGAACCCGAAGTGCCGTTCGCCGAGCAGATCCTCCATCAGGATGATGATCTGCTGGTGGCCGACAAACCGCATTTCCTGGCGGTCACCCCAGCCGGCCGGTTTGTACGCCAGACGCTGCTGGCGCGGCTGGTTGCGCGTACCGGCAATCGCGATCTGGTGCCGCTGCACCGGATTGATCGTGGCACCGCGGGTCTGGTGTTGTTCTCCTGCAATCCCGGGACACGCGGCAGCTATCAGCGCTTGTTTGCCGAACGTCGCATCGACAAGGGCTACGAGGCCTTGGCGCCGGCGCTGCACGGGCACGTGTTCCCGTTGCAGCGGAGCAGCCGTATCGCCCGTGGCGAACCCTTCTTCCGCATGGCCGAGCAGCCAGGCCAGGCCAATGCGCTGAGCCGGATCGATGTCATCGCGCGGCGCGGCGAGGTGTGGCGCTATGGGCTGGAACCGGTCAGTGGGCGTAAACATCAGCTGCGCGTGCATATGGCTGCACTGGGCGCACCGATCATCGGCGACGAGTATTACCCGCAGGTGCTGGAGCGCGCCGCGGACGACTATCGCCATCCACTGCAACTGTTGGCGCGCCGTCTGGCTTTCGTCGACCCCCTCAGCGGCCAGCGGCGGGAGTTCCGCAGTGCGCGTGAGTTGGGGTGAGTTTCAACCGCGCTGTGCCAGCCAGCGATCCAGTTGCGCGGCAAAGGCCTGGCGATCACGTGCATGCAGGGTTGCCGGACCGCCGGTCTGTACGCCGGCAGCGCGCAGTTCTTCCATGAAGTTGCGGACCGATAGGCGCTCGGCAATGGTGTTGGTGGTGTAAAGTTCACCGCGCGGATTCAGGGCGACGGCACGCTTCTCCAGGACGCGTGCGGCCAGCGGAATGTCCTGGGTGACGACCAGATCACCGGCGTTGACCCGTTCGGCGATGGCATCGTCGGCGACATCTGGCCCGCCCGCCACCTGCATGGCGCGGATGAAGCGCGAAGGCGGGGTGCGCAGCCATTGATTGGCAACCAGGATGGTTTCGATCCTGGCCCGTTCGGCGGCCCGGAACAGGATTTCCTTGATCACTACGGGGCAGGCATCGGCGTCCACCCAGATTCGGGTGGCGGAAACGGCGTCTTCATGGCTCATGCCGCGCAGTCTATTGGATTTGCCGACTTTGCTGTTGGCTGGCTATCGTCAGAAAATTGACTAATTTCAGCCACTTAATCGACGAACTGAATCAAATTGGGTTTCTGAATACGGCAAATATCGCTTTTTGGAACAAAGCGGCGTATTGTCCATCCCACTGTGCTTGCAAGGGTCACCGTGAATCGTGGCCTGATGCAGTTGATCTTCTTGATCGGCTCATCGATCCGCTTTACCAACGCCTGCAACTCAGTCTCGGCCCCGATCTCCGGTGGCTGCGATTATTTCAACTTATGTTTCAGGAGTTAGTACATGTCTGATCGTCAGACCGGCACTGTCAAGTGGTTCAACGACGCCAAGGGCTTCGGCTTCATCACCCCGGAAAGCGGCCCGGACCTGTTCGTGCATTTCCGCGCCATCCAGGGCAACGGCTTCAAGTCGCTGCAGGAAGGCCAGAAGGTGACTTTCGTCGCCGTGCAGGGCCAGAAGGGTATGCAGGCTGACCAGGTGCAGGCGGTCTAATCGACCCCCTTGCTACCGTAAGGTTGCTTGGAACGCCGGAAGCGAAAGCTTCCGGCGTTTTTGTTTGTGTTTTCGCGTCGGGCATCGCCTCGCACTGACGCTGCGTTGCGGGACTGTTGGCTAGGATCAGATCTTGATACCGATTGAATGACGCTGGAGCCAGCGATGATCACCGTGCACCATCTGGAACAATCACGTTCGCAACGCGTGCTGTGGATGCTGGAAGAGCTGGGCCTGGCCTACGACGTGGTCAGTTACAAGCGTGACCCCAAGACCTGGCTGGCACCGCCGGAGCTGCGCAAGGTGCATCCGCTCGGCAAGTCGCCGGTACTGCAGGACGGGACGCTGATCCTGGCCGAATCCGGGGCCATCCTCGAGTACCTGGCCGACCGTTATGACCTGCAGCGCCGCCTGTCGCCGCAGCCCCTGCCAGTGGAGGCGCCAGAGCGTCTGCAATACCACTACTGGATGCACTATGCCGAAGGCTCTGCGATGCCACCGCTGGTGATGAGCCTGGTATTTGCGAAAGTCCGCAAGGCACCGATGCCTTTTTTCGCCAAGCCAATCGCCCACGGCATCGTCGACAAGGTGATGAAGAGCTTCATCAGTCCGCAGCTGCGTCTGCACCTGGACTGGATGGAGCGGGCCCTGGCACAGTCCACCTGGTTTGCCGGCGAACGCTTCAGTGCGGCGGATATCCAGATGAGTTTTCCGGTCCAGGCGGCGGCGGTCCGCGCCGGACCCATGGGCGACTACCCGAAACTGCAGGCGTTCCTCGCGCGCATCAAAGAACGGCCTGCCTATCGGCGCGCCGAGCAGCGCGGCGGGGCGCTGGATCTTATTGGCGGCACTCGCTGAGCAAGGCGGTCCGAGCTTGCGGCAGGGCCTGCCAGCCCCCACTTTCAGATGATGAACGACACGCACCCACAGTTTGACAACCGCTTCCAGCGTGAGCTGCCCGGCGACCCCGAAACCGGCGCACGGCGCCGTGAGGTGCTGGGTGCTGCCTGGTCGGCGGTAATGCCGACGCCGGTGGCTGCGGCACACCTGCTGGCGTACTCGGCCGAAGTCGCGGAGCTGCTTGGCTTTGACACAACCGTCGTTGCCAGCCCTGAATTTGCCGAGGTCTTCGGCGGCAATGCCTTGTTCACCGGCATGCAGCCGTGGGCGGCCAATTACGGCGGCCATCAGTTCGGCCATTGGGCTGGGCAGCTCGGCGATGGCCGCGCCATCTCCTTGGGCGAATTGCTGGCCGGCGGAAAACGCTGGGAACTGCAGCTCAAAGGTGCTGGCCCGACTCCGTATTCGCGCGGCGCCGATGGCCGAGCGGTGCTGCGTTCGTCACTGCGCGAGTTTCTGTGCTCCGAAGCCATGCATCATCTCGGTGTGCCCACCACCCGTGCGCTGAGCTTGGTCGGCACCGGCGATACGGTGGTACGTGACATGTTCTACGACGGCCATCCGCAGGCCGAGCCCGGCGCCGTGGTGTGCCGGGTCGCGCCGTCGTTCATCCGCTTCGGCACATTCGAGCTGCCGTCGGCGCGTGGCGATGTCACGCTGCTGCGGCAACTGGTCGAGTTCTGCATCGCCCGTGATTTCCCTGAGTTACAGGGCAGTGGCGAGGCGCTGTACGCCGACTGGTTTGCACAGGTCTGCACGCGCACCGCGGTGATGGTGGCGCAGTGGATGCGGGTCGGCTTCGTGCACGGCGTGATGAATACCGACAACATGTCCATTCTGGGTTTGACTCTGGATTACGGTCCTTACGGCTGGGTCGAGAACTACGATCCGGACTGGACGCCGAACACCACCGACGCGCAGGGCCGCCGCTACCGCTTTGGCACGCAGATGCAGGTGGCGTACTGGAATCTGGTGCGATTGGCGCAGGCGTTGTCGCCTTTGTTTGCCGAGGTTGCACCGTTGCAGGCTGGATTGGATGGTTTCCGCCAGCGCTACGAGGCGGAGGAGCGTGCACACCTGGTGGCGAAGCTTGGCCTGGGCGAGTACCGGGACGGCGATGGCGAGCTGATGACGCAGTTCCAGCAGTTGCTGCAGGACGGTGAGATGGATATGACGTTGGCGTTCCGCGCCTTGGCGTCCATTGATATCGACGCGCCGGAGATTGACCCGCTGGAGCAGGCCTTCTACTCGCCGGCTGCCCGCGAGCAGGTGCTGCCGGCACTGACTGACTGGCTGCAGCGCTACGCCGCGCGGGTCCAGGGCGCAGGGCAGTCGCCGCAACAGCGCCTTGATGCCATGCAGGCGGCGAATCCCAAATATGTGCTGCGCAACTGGTTGGCGCAGCAGGCCATCGACCGTGCCGAACAAGGCGATCTGGCCGGAATCACGGACTTGCTGGACGTGATGCGGCATCCTTACGACGAACAACCTGGGCGTGAGGCATTTGCCGGCAAGCGCCCGGAATGGGCGCGTGACCGCGCCGGCTGCTCGATGCTGTCGTGCAGCTCCTGAGCACTTTCTTCTTGAATGACTGATATGACCACCTCTGCCTACCCCGAATGGTCGCGCCCGATCCGCGACATCGCCGACTTCCCCAAGCCCGGCATCCTGTTCAAGGACATCATCCCGCTGCTGGGTGACGGCGCCTGCTTCCGCGCCGCCGTCCAGGCCATGGCCGAGCCGTGGCGTGACGCCGGCTTGCATGCGGTGCTGGGCGTGGAGGCACGCGGCTTCATTCTCGGTACCGCGTTGGCCCTGGAGCTGGGCGTGGGCTTCGTGCCAGTGCGCAAGCCGGGCAAGCTGCCGGGCGCAACGTTGAAGCAGGAATACGCGCTGGAATACGGCACCGATCGCATCGAAGTCAGCGTCGGCGCAACCCCGCCTGGCGCGCGCGTGCTGCTTGTCGATGACGTGCTGGCCACTGGTGGCACCTTGCTTGCCGCCTTGCAGTTGGCTGCGCAGCTTGAGGCGCAGGTTGTTGGTGGCGCGGTATTGGTGGAGCTGGATGGTCTCGGTGGCCGTGAGCGCTGGCCTGATGGTTTGCCACTGGCTGCAACACTGGTTTACTGAGTACCTGATCCCACCCCAGTCCGCGGAGTCCCGAATGCCGACGTTGAGTGAGCTGCTGTCTTCCTTCGATAGTGCACAAGGGCTGCTGCTCCCTGACAGTTGGCGCCAGGGTCGCACCGCCTACGGCGGCGTGCTCAGTGCGCTGGCGGTGGCCGCGGCGATGCAAGGCCACGCAGGTGCGTTACCGCCGTTGCGCGCGATGCAGGTGACCTTCATCGGGCCTGCAGCCGGCCTGCTGCGTTTCGTGCCGGCGGTACTGCGCGAGGGCAAGTCGGTGGTGAATGTCGGCGTGGATGTGTTCTCCGACGATGCCTTGGCGGCGCGCTTGTCATTGGTGTTCGGCCGCGCCCGCGAAAGTGCGGTTGCGCATGATTTCAGTGGTGAGCTTCCGGCCCAGGGGCCTGCCGCATACCGTGATTTCGACATGGCGGCGATGCCGTTCGCGCCGGCCTTTACCCGCAACTTCCAGATGCGCCCTGCCGGTGGTGCGATGCCGGTGTCAGCTGCGGAGATTCCCGAGCTGCTGACCTGGATCCGCCATCGCGACGCCGGTGGAGTAGATCCCGCGGTAGCTCTGATCGCGATGGGCGATGCGATGCCGCCGGCGGCATTCACCAGTTTCCGCGCTGCTGCGCCGATCAGCTCGATCACCTGGAACGTTGAGCTGCTCGATCCTTCGCCGCAGGGCGAATGGTTCCTGCTGCGTTCCTTCAGCCAGCATGCGGGTGACGGCTATTCGTCGCAGGACATGCAGGCATGGGATGAGCAGGGCCGGGTGGTGATGCGCGGCCGCCAGAGCGTGGCGGTGTTTGCCTGATGCGCGCCTTGCGGGTGTTGGGTGGACTGGCGCTGCTGCTGGCGATGCTGGGCTGGAGCGCGTGGTTCGTGATCTGCAATGTCTATGAATTCTCGCCGGCGCTGGACCCGCTGGCGTTCGCCTGCGGCTGGCTGCTGAGCGCGGTGTTGGCTTGGCGCGTGTTCCGTGGCGGTTTCCGCCGTATTGCCTGGCCATTGTTTGCACAGGCAAGCTGCATCGGCGTGTACCTGCTGCTGATCCATCGTGGCGTCGGCGAGGCCACTGCGCTGGCGCTGTTTGTCGCAGCCAGCGTAGCGGTTGTTGCCGCGGCATTCCGGGTGATGCTGCGCGCTCGCGCTGCGTGATAAAGGTTCAGCGGGTCAGCCGGATGTCCCCTTCGGTCAGCGCTTGCCGCAGGAATGCCAACACTGCCGGGCCGCTTTCGCGGTCCGCGCGGGCATAGCCTTCGGCCGTGCCGCCCACCGGGATGTAAGGGCCGGTGTCGCTGCGGAAGGTGGTGGGCTGCAGGAAGGGCGTGATCAGATGGCCGGCGTCGGAGTAATACAGCAGGGCGTCCGCTTGCGGCGCGCTGCGGCGCTTCAGGCGTTGTATCGCCAATGCCGCCATCTCGCCGGAAGCGCCGAGCTGGTCGTCGCCGCCTGCGACCAACAAGAGCGGCCCGTTGATGCGTTCGATCGGCAGCATTGCCTGCTCCAATGCCGCTGCGTGCGCACCGGGCTGATTCCAGTTGAGCTGTTCCACATAGGGCAGGAATGGCAGGTCGCGGCCACCAACGCTCAAAGCGGGCTCATCGACGGCGCGGAAATCGGCCGGCGGCACATCACGGCGGATGCCGCGGAATGGCGCAGGGCTGCCTACCCACGACACCGCTGCCTGCAGACGCGGATCATGCGCCGCGGCCGCCATCGCCACGATGCCACCCCAGGAGCCCCCCATCACCCCGACCTTGCCGGCAAAGGGCTGGGCGCGCAGCCAGTCGACCGTGCTGCTGACCGGGTCGATGGGGACGCGGATCAGATCCTTGGGCAGTCCGGGCATCCGGTAATAGGCAACAGCCACTGCGACGAAACCGTTGGACGCCAACCAGGCGGCATACAGATTCGCGCTATCGATGCCGCCTTCGGCGCCGCCCAGGGTGATCACGACAGGATGTCGACGGCCATCGTCCAAGGCGCCTGCAGGGTGATAGAGATTTCCCACCACGCCATGCAGCTGCAACGGCGTTGCAACCACGTCGGCCGCATTGATCCGCCGCCGCAAGGTCTGTTGTCCAATCCGTTCGCCATCGACGAAGGCCTCCAGTTGCATCGTTGCGGGTGCATAGCGCAGGCCGTCGGGTTCGCTGCGCATCGGCAGTGGCATGGGTTTGCCTTTACCGGCTTCAGGCCGCATCGACCAGAACAGCCCCATCGCATCGACACCTGCGTAGCTGCCGGCCTCGGCGCCAGCCGTGGCGGTATCGGCGATGCCGTTGTGATCGGCACGGTAGTTGGCGTGCGCCAGCCAGCGGCTACCCTTGCTGTCCTGCATGGAAAGCTGCAGTTTCACCGCTTGGCTTGGCAGTAGCCCGGCAACGCTGATCTGCACCGGTTGATCGGCTGGACCGTCCACGGGATGTACGCGCAGTTCGGCAGCAAAGGCCAGGGAGCTGCAGCCGAGCAGCAGCGGAAGCAGGAGATGCTTGAGCATGGGTGTTGTGAACGAGGAGCGGCCCGCGATGTTGCCGCTGCTGGAAGTGCAACGGAACAACTGGATGCCAGCAATGGCGCAGGCCGTGCCGGGCTTGGCATGAGCCGTGCGCCTCAGCCGGTCTTGCCCATCTTCGCTTCGAACGCGTCGCGGTGCAGCCGGCTCAGCGGCAGCTGGGTGCCATCCAGTAGTTCCAGCGTCGCATCGCCATTGCGGCGTGGCAGCAGACAGCGCACCCGTGCGCAATTGACGATTACCGCGCGCTGTACCTGCACGAAGCCGGCCGGCGCCAACTGCTCGGCGAGCCGGCCAATGCTCTCGCGCAACAGGTGCACCTGCTTGCCGACATGCACGCAGGCATAGTGGCCGGCGCTGTCGATGTAGTCGATGTTGGTGGGTGACACGTAGTCGCTGCGGCCGCCATTGCGGATGCATAGCGGTGCCAGCGGGTTGATGGTCTCGCGTGCCAGATGTCTGCGCAGCCGGTCCAGTGCGACGGCAAGACGGTTGGCATCCAGTGGCTTGGGCAGATAGTCGACCGCGCCCAGTTCGTAGGAGGCCAATGCATGTTCGGCATGGGCGGTGGTGAAGATGATCGCTGGTGCGGGTGCGGGTGCGGGTGCGGGCAGGCTGCGCGCGAGCTGCAGGCCGTCTTCATCGGGCAGCTGGATGTCCAGCAACAACAGCTCGAGCGATTCGGCAGCCAGCAGCAAACGGGCCTGGGCAATGCTGGACGCCTCGCCGACTATCTGGATATCGGCATGCGCGGCCAGCAGGTGGCGCAGCTTTTCGCGGGCCAGTGCGATGTCGTCGATCAGTAATGTGCGGATCATGCGGCCGGCTCGCTGCTGGCCATTGGTAGCTGGATGCTGACCTGGTAGTGCGCGCCGTCACGTTGCGCGCGCAGCGTGGCACGCTCGCCGTAGATCGCCTGCAGGCGTTCGCAGCTGGCTTGCAGGCCAATCCCCATGCCGGCGGCCGCGTCGCCAAGCGGGTTGCGGATCTGCAGGTGAAGCAGATCATCGCGCGATTCGAACTGCAGGCTGATCGTGGCGTCGTTCGTGTCTGAGCAGCTGGCGAAGCGCACGGCGTTCTCGATCAATGGCTGCAACAGCAGGCTGGGTACGCGCGCATCCCATGCATCGGCGCTGGCCTGCAGTTGCACCTGCACCGGCTGTTGCTGCAACAGTCGCTGCAGTTCGATGAAGGTCATCGCCTGCGCCACTTCCTCGCGCAGGGCGACGAAGGGTTCGTTCTGAAGCAGGTTGCGCAACAACTCACCCAGCTGCGCCAAGGCAGCGTCGGCGCGCTCGGCATCGCGGTAACCCAGTGCGCCGATTGCATTGAGCGCGTTGAACAGGAAATGGTGATTCAGGCGTGCTCGCAAGGCTTGCTCGCGCGCCTGCGCCAGCAGCTCGCCACGGCGGCGATAGCGTCGGATATAGGTCAACGCTTGGCCGATGCCGATGACAGCAACATAGGTTGGGAGCGCGAACAGGCTGGTGGCGATAACCGCATGCAGCCAGTTGTCGGGCAGCGTGCGTGGCAGCGCCAGTTGCGAGAGGCAGTACCCAAACAGCCAGCCAATCAGCGACAGCGCAGGAATGATGCAGATGCCGGCGGCCAGCAGCTTGCCCGCCGCTTTGACGTCGCTACCCATGCCTAGCGGCCAGCGCGCGCACAGCTGCCATAACCACGGTGTCGCCAGCAGCCACAGGCTGTGGATGCCAAGCAGGAACAGCAGGGAACGCATCAGCTCGACAGGAGCCAGACTACCGGCTGCGGGTCCGGTCAGTTGCACCGCTGGCAAGGTGACCAAGGTCAGCAGCAGCCAACCTGCACATGCTGCACGCCACGGGAATGCCGTGGCGTGCGTATCACCCGCAATGCTGGAAGAGCTGGTGTCGGGCAGGGAAGACATATCCGTGTTCAAGCGCCGGGCTGGGCCGGCGCCTGCTTACATCTTGCGGACGCGGAAACGCTTGCCCTTGATCTTGCCGGCTTCCAATCGTGCCAAAGCCTTGCCAACCTGCTCACGGGCAATGGCCACGTAGGAGCGGGTGGGGAAGATATCGATCTTGCCAATCGCCTTGGCCGACAGCCCGGCATCGCCGGTCAGTGCGCCGAGGATGTCGCCTGCGCGCAGCTTGTCGGTTTTGCCGCCATCGATGCGCAGGGTGGTCATGGCCGCCTGCGGCAGCTCTGCCGGACGCGCGGTTGCCAGTGGGGTCTTCTGCCAGTTCAGCGGCTTGCCCTGCTGTGTTTCCAGCGCATCAGCGCGGCTGCGTTCACGGCCGGCAACCAGGCTCAATGCCAGGCCATTGCGGCCGGCACGACCGGTACGGCCAACGCGGTGCTGGTAGGTGTCGATATCGGTCGGCAGCTCGTAGTTGACCACGGCAGCCAGGTCTTCCACGTCCAGGCCGCGTGCGGCCACGTCACTGGCGACCAGCACGTTGCAGCTGCGGTTGGAGAACTGCATCAATACTTCGTCGCGGTCGCGCTGTTCCATGTCGCCATGCAAGGCCAACGCCGAGAAGCCGAACTGGCGCAGCGAGTTGGCTACTTCGTCGACGTCCTTGCGGGTGTTGCAGAACACCACCGCCGATTCCGGCGTGTACTTCAGCAGCAAGCCGCCCAGTGCCTTCTGGCGGTGGGCCGGCTCGGTTTCGAAGAACAGCTGCTGGATGGCCGGGGCTTCGGCCTGGCCATCGACAGTGACTTCGGCCGGTTCCTTGAGCAGGGCGCGGGCCAGTTCGCGGATCGCTTCCGGGAAGGTGGCCGAGAACAGCAGGCTCTGGCGGTCCTTGTGGGTGCGACCGGCGATTTCGCGGATCGGCTCCTCGAAGCCCATGTCGAGCATGCGGTCGGCTTCGTCCAGTACAAACGTGCGTACCTGGCCCAGGTTGAGGGCGCGCTTGCGCGCCAGTTCCTGCACGCGGCCGGGGGTGCCGACCACAACCTGCGGATCATGCGCTTCCAGTGAGGCCAACTGCGGTCCCAGCGGCATGCCGCCGGTGAGGATCAGCAGCTTCAGGTTGGGGATGCCGGTGGCCAGCTTGCGCAGCTGCTTGCCGACCTGGTCGGCCAGTTCGCGGGTAGGGCACAGCACCAGGGCCTGGGTGCGGCTGACGGACAGGTCGAGCCGGTTGAGCAGGCCCAGGCCGAAGGCGGCGGTCTTGCCGCTCCCGGTCGGAGCCTGCGCGATCACATCACGACCTTCCAGGATCGGCGGCAGGGCCAGCGCCTGTACCGGCGTCATCGAGGTATAGCCCAGCGCGTCGATGCCAGGAGCGAGTGCCGGCGACAGCGGCAGGGAAGAGAAGTCAGTCATGCCGTATTTTCGCAGAAGCCGGGCGGCGGCGCTTGCCATTCTGAATGGGTGGCTCCGTCTCCTTCATCCAGCCTGCAAGGGCCGGTTTCAGCCCTTGCGATTGTTGGCGACCGGCTTGCTTTTGGGGGTGAGGGTCTTGGCCCCGGCTGGCCGCTGGTGAACGAAGGGATAGGGTACGGCAGGTGTCTCCGGCAAGCCCGCGCGCCATTGTTCGAGCACGGCCGCTACTGTCCTGCCGTTCTGGAACTGCGGTTCGGAGGGGCGCTCGCCTTGTTCCTTTTCACGACGGCGTACGTTGCCTGCGGCCAGGGTGTAGGCCCGGGCAAAGTCATTGGTGGCGTTCAAGGCCTCGATCAGGAAGGCGCGACCAAACCAGGTGGCGCTATCGGTATTGCCGCAGCCAAAGGAAGGGCGGTCCTTGCGCGCGGCGGTGATCACCATGCGCTGCGGTGATATCAAGGCGGGCACGAAGGCGCCCGAGAAACAGGCCGAGACCACGATCACCGCATTGCCGATATGCGCCTCATCCAGCATCCGCGCGAGCTGTGCCGGTGCCAGATAGTCTTCCTGGTCGCGACCGGTGTGCAGGTAGACGCTGTTGTCATGCAGGCCGTGGCTGGTCAGGTAGAGGAACAGCACATCTTCATTCGGGTCCAGCGTCCGCCCCAGTCCGTTCAGGGCATGGCCGATGCTGTCGGCGGTAGCCAGAACCTGCGGCGGGCCGCCGAGTCCCAGGGCAGGCTGGTTGACCAGGCTGATCATGCGGCCTTCGGCACCCCAGCGCTTGGCCGACAGCTCACGCAGGTAGGCCACCTCATTGGGGAACACATCTTCATCCGCATCACCGGCCACGCCGAGGACGTAGATATCGGTGACGCCGGGGCGCTGGGCTGGCAGGCCTGCCAATGCGGCGTCCAGCATCGTGAGCTGACTGCCTTCAAGTTTGGGTGTGGTGGCCTGCCGCTCAGGTGCTTTGGCCGCGCCAGCGAACGCAGGCCAGGCCGCACAGGCTGCCAACAACAGCTTGGCAACGGCGTTGATCAGCCGGGGAGGGGAGTGCTGGGGACCGCGTTGGGCTGCCATTGCCGTAATCCATGACGGTGGGTATGGCAGCACGGTCGAGCTGACCGTGCTGCATCCAGTGCGCGCCCGTGGGCGGCACCGAAGGCTATGGTGCCGGAGTTGAGCTTGGAATGCGTGGCTCGAAAGGATCCCCGGAGGCGCACGGCGCCCAATCAAGCCGCCAACAAGCGGCATTCCCGGAATCGAGCTGGGCCGGCCCATCAGTCGGTAGGCAGCGACCAGCCATAGGCCAAGGCGGACTTTTTCCTGAGGTTCTCAAGCTGCTCGGCAGCATTGATGGCGCTGCTTGCGCGGTAGACCAGGTCCTCCAGCCTGCACAGGATGCTGGCCTGCGCTTCATCATCGGGCACCACCTGCACGATCCTGTCGACAAGCTGATGCATTTCCAACAGCTTCTGCTTGCGCTCATATTCGCCAAGCGATGCCGCGTCCTGCACGACCTGCTGCGCAAGAACATCGAAGCTATCCCGCAACTTCTCGTAGTCCATACAGCACCCGCTGTGATGGCTGCCAGCCAATAGCTTGCAATGGTGCTGTCGGGGATGCCCTTACTTCAATGAGGGTTACACCTTATAGAGACTAGGATTTATCTGACATTCGAACATGGCGGACTAGGCGCCTTTGCGTTAAGCCCCGCTCCAAGCGACGGGGGCGAAGCGAAAGACCTCTTGATGGTGTGATTCCAGTTTCAGTGCCAGGAGGAGATTCGGTGCGGTAACGCATGACCTCTGTGCGATGCCTTGCTGTCTGGTGGGCGCAACTTGGGTAGTAGTCCCCTGTTTTCGGCATCATTGTTGGCATGACGATAGGCAGGCAGCGCTCTTGAAGAAATGTTCAGGCGAATAATGAGTGGATGCCTGTATCAGGCGCTGCGGTATCATTCACCTTGAACCTAAGCTACGCCCAACATGATGCGCCGATTCGATCTCACTTTCTGGTTGTTATTTTTAACGATTATTCTAGGGGTAGCCCTGCGCATCTATTGCGTTTTCGTCGTCGATCTCTCTCCTGAGCTTGATTTCAGACGGTACTACGAAGTTGCCGAGAATTTGGCTGCTGGGCGCGGTATAACGCTGTCCGAGACTCCTTATGTCGCACAGCCGCCTCTTTATCCTTTGCTGCTAGGAGGTTGGTTCTTTATCTCAGAGGCCAACGTCATGAGTGGGAAGGTGCTAAATCTTCTTCTCTCTGTGTTTACGTTGCTCTCCTGGGCGTGGCTGGTAGCGCGGGCCCGCTTTCCAGCATGGATGCAGGTTGTTTCCTTGCTTATTATCGCTGTTCATCCTGCGATGGTTGCTTACGTTGTTGTTCTTGGCACGGAAACGCTATCCGTTTTCCTATGCACAAGCTTGTTGGCGGTTGCGATGTTGCGGAGTTCCCTGCGCTGGCCGTTACTAGGGTTTATATCTGGATTTGCGATCTTGAACCGTCCGCAGCTATTGGTGGTACCAATGTTCGTCGGTGGGGTAATTTTGTTGTTGCCGATGCTGAGGTCACGGTTCTGTCGAGGGGCGATCATGCTGATGATCGTTCCGCTTCTTGTGGTTGCTCCATGGATGATCAGAAATTTTCTGACGTTTGATGTCTTTGTGCCGGTCAGTGCGAACAGTGGTTACGTGCTGATGGTCAATAATAATGAGAACAATGGCAGTGGGGCCTGGATGCCGCTATCCCAAGTGCCGTTGAGTGATGAAAATTTGATGGCCTTTGAAAGACACGCCGGGATGGGGCCAGACTTTTTCGCAGGCGATGATGAGGGGCTGAAATTCCGGATGTGGACGCCCCAGGCGGACAAGGTTGCAAGTGATGTTGGAAAAAAATGGATTGTCAGCAATCCACTCGATTTCGTTGAATTGGCTTGGATGCGGCTAAAAATTACGTATGACATTGACAGTTTGATGATGTGGCCTTTTCGTCAGGACGCAGGACTGCCAAACGCGCTAATGCAAATCACTTATGCGCTTGATTTGGTGTTAGCACTCTTATCGGTGTTGGGGTGTGTTGTTGGTCTGTTATTTCGTCCGCGCGATAGGCTTCTGCTGTCATGGCTTTGTGCGCTAGCTGTCATGTTTGGGATTATTGCGGGTGTTCTGCTTTTTGAGGGACAAGGCCGCTACCTGATGCCTATGCTTCCGGCTCAGGTTTTTGTCATCATGATCCTGTTTTCTCCGCGTGAGGCATGGACGTCGTTGAACCGTAATTCTGTGGGCGCTGACGTAATGGCTTGAATGCAAACGGCAGCGGCTGCACCCAGTTGTTGCATGGGCTGAAGCGCTAAGAGTGGTGCGGACGCAGAAACAAAAAAGGCCGGAAACCCGTGCTGCTATTGGGTTTCCGGCCTGATCGGGACCTTGACGGTCCATCTAATGGTGGAGGTGGGCTCTACGGTAAACAGTCGGTAAGGCATTGGCCGGAAAGGTAAAAAGGTGCAGGCCAGCTACCTCATACCCCCAGCAGTACCCCCAGCTTCATGCGGCCTCGTTTCGCAACTGAACCCGGGCGGTAATCCATGCATCAACCTCGGACTCCACCCAGGTTGACGATGCGCCAACGCGGACCGGTTGGGGAAATCCACCCTCCCGGATCAGCTTGTACAGGGTCGACTTGCCAATGCCGACCTTCTTCATGACTTCGTCGCGGCGCAGCAGCTGCAGGTCGCTCATGGAATTTCTCCTTCCAGCGCCGCTCGGGCGCTCTTGATTCGGTTGGTTCTGGTTTTTGTGATCCCGTTCCGCTCGAGCTGGCCCTTCGTCCTATTGCGGAAATCGGCTCCCGGACAGACAGTTAGAAGAAGAGAGACGGTAACTTTGGAATTGGAATTGCGACCTGGTGAAAGAGCGTTGGCGTCGTCGTTGAGCGCCGTTGGGAATGGAGACGAGCCAATTGCAGCGCCCTTGCTAGCCGACCTTGTGCTGTGGGGGTACGCGACAGGAACCCCAGTACAGCTGACTACAATCGGTGAACAGGTATTGGGCGAAATGCAGGAGCGAATCAAGGCCGACAAGGGACGGCAAGCGTAGCGGTCGGGCAATAGCTGCGGGGCGCTCATCGGCGCTTCCTCGTAAACGGCGCCATGATCTTGGCGGCCTCGTCGAGATCACCGCGGGCCTGGGCGATCACAGCCAAGCCGCGCGCCTCCCACATGCGGCGGGTCTTCGGCCGGGCCTTGTCCAGGTTCACGCTGGTCTTGCGGGCGAGGTCATGGCCGACGGCGATGTGGTCGACGGCTCCAGGGAAGATGCTCATGCCGCCATCCTCAGTGCCGCAATAACTGCACAGGCCTTCGGAGGACAAACGGCGTTGCCCATCAGCTGCATGCCATCTTTCTTGTTCTTCGGCAGCAGGTAGTGCCTGGGGAAGCCCATGGCGATCTTGGCTTCATCCACCGACACCATGCGCATGCGATCACCGTCGATTACTGCCCATCGGTCGCGGGTGGTGATCGTGCCGATGGGGCGCTCCAGTGATCGACCTGTCAGACCAGAGCCGGTCCCGAAGTAGGGTGCAACGAAGCGGTCGCCGAACGCCGCTCGGCCAGCGTTTACGCGGGCAATTGTTGCGACGGCGCGGCCGGCGCGCTCCACTGGCGACCAGGTGCCTGCGTCGAAGTCGATAAAACTGCTAGCCGGCACGTGGGGCATCTTTGGCAGGCGGAGCTCCAGTGGATGCTTGCTCTTGGTCAGCACGATAAAGATGCGGACGCGGTGCTGCGGCACGCCGAAGTCGGCAGCGTCCAACAGGTGCGGACTGATGGCGTAACCGAGGGCATGCACGGCTGCACACCAGGCAGGGAACAGCTTCCACTTCATGAAAGCGGGAACGTTCTCGATCACAGCGGCCATCGGCGATTTAGCCTCCAGCGCGGAGACTACCGCCCAAGCAGTGGAGCGCGTGGCGTCATGGTGCGGCCGTTCCTTGCCTCGGGCTGGCGTGTGACCCTGGCATGCCGGCGAGGCCAGCAACAGGTCAAAGTCCGGCAGCAAGGTCCAGTCCGCCTGCTGGAGATCCTGGCAGACATGCTGTGTGCCAGGGTGGTTCGCAGCGTGTGTTGCCACAGCAGCTGGCCAATGGTTCGCCGCCCAAATGACTTTGCAGCCGGCCTGCTCGGCGCCTTCTGTGAACCCACCGCCGCCAGAGAACAGATCGACGGTGTTCATACCGCATACCTCGGCTGCGGCCGCACAGGCCCGAACCACAGGGCGGCGGCGTTGTTGATGCGGACCTGCTCGATGTCAGGCACCTGGTCGGGCAGCGGAGCACGCAACCGGCGCATGTCATTGGTGCACGGTACGCACACGCTGGACCGGCCTTGCGTACGTGCTCGGTTGAACTGCTGCAGCGGCAGGGTGCGGATGCATTTGGTGCAGGTCTTATGCATCAGACACCCCGCGCCGTGGCTGGTGGGCTGCTGCCATGCGCCCCATCCCCACGCCTCTTTGTCAGAGGTCGGGTGCTTGTCGATACGTGGCCGACTCGGGCAATCCCACGTCCGTCCGCGGACGTCCCACAGCTTCGTCCAACCTGCAGCCCGGAGACTGGCACCGCTCTCGCTGGCGAGGATGTACGTGATCCCCCGGCGGTAGCCCTTGGCCTCTGCTGCGCGCTTGCTTGCCGCATAGAGCATGCTGCATGCGTTCGGTGTGCCATCGGTGCACAGGCGCGTGACCTCGCACGTCAGGCCATCATCCAGGGCGCGTGCGACCGGACGGCCGATGCAGGCCACGCCGACGATGACGCCGGCATCGTTGTGCACTGCATGCCGCCACAACTCGCCCACGGGTGCGCCGTGATGCCGGTGGTTCAGGCGAATGTAGGCATGCGCCGCATCGCGCGTAATTGGTCGAAGCTTGATCACGCCCCCACCTCGGCGCTGGTGGCCTGCAAAGTGAAGTCCTCGACGGCTCGCCATGCGATCAGCTCGTCGTCATCAGATAGCAGTGGCATATAGACGTTGTCGTACTCGCTGTGTTCCTGCGCGCTGTGCCAGCCGGTTGCTTGGAAGCTGCCTTCGTCCTCATCGAGTGCGCCATAGCTGTAGCGGTTCCCCGCCTGGGGCTCTTCATGCCTGCCGTCCTCGTCGGACAGCAACATGCTGTTCAAGTAGCTCGCCGGGAAGCTGTAGGTCTTGCCGTTGGCGCGCTTCACCGCGACCCAGAACCAGCCCATATCGCCCGGGGGCACATCTGGAAGGTTGTCGGGGGCGTGCCATGCCATCGCATCGCTGCGGCCCTTGGGGCTGATCCCTTCGCCGCGCTGGTGCAGGAACATGCAGAAGTTGGCCACGTCGCGGGGGTCGCCTTTCTCGACGTGCTCGCGCAGCATGTCGGACAGGCGCTGCTGCATTCCCGGTTCGTCGCCCTGCCAGCCGCCACGGCCCTTTTCGCGTGCTTTGGCCAGCTTCGCCTTCATCTCGGCTGCAAAGGCATCCACAGCCGCGTCATCCGGGTGTATGCCGCCCTTGGGGCTGGCGTCGATCAGCTCCAGCGCATCTGACGACAGGTTTTTGTAATCGTCACCAAGCATGTCGTTGTTTATGCGCGTCAAGAGATGGCGCAAACGGGCGATCAGGTCGATCCCCGGCGCTGCGGGGGTACTGGCCAACATCGACTGCAACGCCTCAACGGCCGCAGGGTTGATGCTGTAGTGCCCAGCCCAGTTGGACAGATCAACCGGCGCTGCGGCGACCGGGGCGGCGATAGCCGGAGAAGTCCCATCCAGCAGGATGCAGCCTTCCTCTTCCACGTCCACGCACTCGCAATAGAGGCCCGGGCCGCTGTGGCCGTTGTCGGTGTGGAAGATACGGACACGCGAGCGGTCATCGAACTCCACGTCCAACTCGGGGGAGCCCGCCATCAGCAACGCTTCGTGAAGCTGGCAGGCGGTCAACTCGATTCCACCCGCGTTGTAAGCCACCGCTTCCGGGGCCGCGGCGCTTTCGCCGCTGCGGTCATGCTCGATGGCCTTGTCCGCAGGCATGGTGCTCCAGTGTGGCCAGGTGCGTCCCTCGTTCTTTGTTTGCTTCACGACGATAGCGGAGATGATTTCTTGTGCTGTGGCGCCACTGCGCCAGGCGCCATCAAACGCAAGGATGATCACATCCACCCATTCGCGGAGGTCGCCCGGGTCGGCCTCGATCTCCAGCAGCTCCTTGCGGATGTGGTCGACGATGCCCGCCGCGCGGGTTCCGGGGCCGAATGTGTGCGCTGAGAAATAGCGCTGGCGCTCCAAGTGGGCGACGAGATCAAACGGCGCTGCATCGCCAACGCAATTGGCGTTGTGCACCTGGCAAGGGTGGCGCAGAGAGCCGTCGCCGCTCGGGCAGGTGCAGGTGGCAGGGGTGGAATCGATCATTGGGAGGGTTCCTTCTTGCCCGGGCGCTGCGAGAACTTCGCGCGGCCTGGTAGCTGTGGAATGAGGAGCATCTGGTCGGTGGTTACGCTGTAGCTGGCAACGCGGCAGGGTTTGCCTTTGCGGTTCTTGACCACGATTTCCGTGGAGTGGATCGGGTGGCCTTGCTGCCGCAGGTCGTAGATGCGCGCGCTGGGCCTGCCGATGCCAAGCTCCAGCAGGATTTCCATTGCGGTCATCGGCCGTTTCGTGAGCGCTGCGAGCAGTTCGTCGCACTGGGCTTGGTCGGTCATGGGGGCCTCACAGACTCAGCTGCAGCTGGGCGAGCTCAGACGGGAATACCGGTCGCTTCGCTGGCTGCCTGCGCTTCGGCGCGCGCCGTCCGTGCACAAGGCACCACTCGGCGTGCGCTTCTTCGAAGGTGAGGTGTCTGGCGGTGTTGCTGCAGGCGCATTCCACGCTGTGGCCGCCACCGGCCGATGGTCGGCGTAGGTCGAGCATGTGGCGCGCTGCG
Source organism: Stenotrophomonas sp. STEN031 (assembly GCF_056759975.1). Classification (NCBI taxonomy): domain Bacteria; kingdom Pseudomonadati; phylum Pseudomonadota; class Gammaproteobacteria; order Lysobacterales; family Lysobacteraceae; genus Stenotrophomonas; species Stenotrophomonas sp. STEN031. The sequence goes on along the minus strand of NZ_JBRREA010000018.1, from coordinate 19,899 downwards.
TGGCCTTTGCTGCAGGGGATGATCGGTGGCTGCTCGGTGATCATGCGTTGCATGTGCTTCTCCTATTTGCCGTAGGTCAGCAGCGCGAGAAGGACGCCGATGATGGCGGCAGCTGCCAGGGTCACAAGAAGGGTCCCGAGGAATTCGCGGGTGGAGTGCTTCATGGCGCACCACCAACGAAAGCCAGGTCATAGATGACGCAGTGCGCCCGGGCGGCCGAGGGGGAGTCGGCACTGACCGCAGAGAGGGGGACAACCGCAGTTGCCCGGGCGCATGCGCTTGGAACGGGGTAGGAGCCGCTGGCGACCGCATCGACGGCGTCGAGCGCGTCTTGCCAGTGGCGAGCCGAGAAGTCGGCGGTCAGTGCGACGGCAACGCCAGCGGCGCAGTTCGGCACGCGGTCTGCCGCGCGGAAGCCATTGAGGGCGGTTGCCGCGATGGTCCCGCGCAGTCCCCAGTCGTCGTGGTCTGCGAGCTCGTAGACGGCGAGGGCGGCGCAGATGCGCGGGCTGCTGACGACCAGGTCAGCCGGGATGGTCACATCGCCATCGGTGGTGACCTCAGCGGCCGGGGAGGGCTCGGGCTGGCCGGTGGCGGCGCAGCCGCCCAGGATGAGCAGCAGTGAGGCGAGGAGGGCGTGATTCATGCTGCACCGTCCCGTCGGCTATGCTCACCGGCATGAACTGGACTCAATGGATCACTTTCGGCATCGCTGTCATCGGCGCCACGCTGGGTGTGTTCAACGCCTACTGGATGATTCGGCGTGACACCGTAAGGCTTCGCGTGCGTTTCATGAGCATGTACATCCCCGGGACGGACACATGGACGACTGGTGTCGAAGTAACCAACCTCGGATACATGGCGGTGACCATCAACGAGGTCGCGTTCCGGGGCGGCAGTCTGGGGACGAAGCGCGCCATCATCCGCGATGACTACTTCCGCCAGCACGGGCTTCCGCTGCGGCTGGAGCCTCGCACGCAGGTGACAATCGCTGGGGAGCCCGGCATGGCCGCAGATATTCGGCGATGGGGCGCCACCCATTGCAGTGCAAGCACAGCATGCGGGCTCGTCGTGAAGGCACGGATTCGGCGCTGGCGCGACTGAGGGCTGCAGGATACGGATTTCGCATCCGGCACCTTGCCTCCAAAAGATAGTGGCAATGACTACGTTGGCGGCGGCCGAGAGGCCGACTGCGCCGAGGGTAAGCAACTGCCAGGTGTCCGGTGACATGCCGTGATCTCCAGCCCCTGCCCGGAATGGGTGTGTCGCGGGGCGATGGAGTTAGTAAACTATCGGTTACACCAAGCGGTCAATCAAAAGTTACTTTCAGGACATGTGAGAGCCTGAACGGATGAAAATCCGTTCAGGATTGGCTAGCTGTAGCGATTGCGGAGCAGGCCCGCTTCTTCGAATGTCACGCCGTCGGTGATGCAGTCACGTGCGCGCTACAGGTCTCGGTGCAGTGCAATCAATGCGTCGTCATCCAGATCTTCGACGCCGGCGCACCCGATAGTGGCCTGGTCCACCAAGAGTTGAAATCCGAATTGTCGGTACGCCTTGGTCAGGCTTCGGATCATCCTGATATGGCTCTGCCGCACGATGTCGTCCATGCGGCCAACAACTCCGCACTCTGCGGCAGCCCCTTCAGCCGGCTGCGCGGCGGCTATTCGCTGCAGCAGCTTTTCCAGCAGGTCGTCCTTTTTGCTCATCATCCCCTCTGTTGGAAGCACGCTTCTCCCGCCACTGGGAGAAGTCCACCAGATTCCTAGAATCCACCGGCCTGTCGTCCTCTGCGATCCATTCATAGGCATCAGCGAACAGGTCGGCGTCATCCCTCAGGGAAAACCGCTTGCCAAGCGCCCCGAAGGCTCGTTCCAGAAAATCGAGCGTCTCAACGATGATGAGAGGGTCTGGTCTCGAAACATGCGACGCCGGCGGCGGGGTCAATTCACGAGGCCCCTCACCAGTCGTTAGCCAGCGAAGATTCACGCGAAAGTGTCGAGCCCACCCCTCCAGGAACAGGCCGCTGGGCGTTTGGTTGTGGCCCTTTTCGAGCCGCCCGACGTATTGCTTTGACGTGCCAACGATGGCCGCCATCTCGGGCTGGGTAAGTTCGGCGCCCTCTCGGAGCTGCCGCAGTCGGTCGCCGATGCTCATGTAACTAATGATTGACGGTTGAGAGTAACTTTGGGTTGACCGCTACGGGTAACCAATGGTTTACTCTCAGCATGAATCCAACCATCGCCGATGCAAAGAAAGCCCTTGGCTTCAGCCGGAACGCGCAGCTGGCGCGGTTCCTCGGTGTCGCCCGGCAGTCCTTCACGGGCCGGAGCGACGACGAGCCGATGCCGGATGGCTGGTGCTGGCGCGCTGCACGTAGGCGCCCGGAGTTGTTCACTCCAAACACTGCCCGCGCTGATGACCTCGGAACTAGCAAGGGAGCGGTGATGCGGCGCTTCTTCCTCACCAACGACACGAGCTTGGCAGTCCTGCTGCAGCTTCCGCGCGAACATGTTGAAGCCCTTGGCGATGGGGACCAGCTGCCTGATTCGCCGCACCTGCGCGCGCTGTTGAGCCAACCGGCTCCGGTGGCTGTTGAGCATGGCTCCGACGACCCGGATTCCAGTCGCATCGTTCCGGTGGAGAGCGCTTGAGATGAGTTCGATTCCGTCCATGGGAAGCAGTCTGGCGACCGGTAGCGGCGATGTCATGAAGCTGGGGAGGCAGTTTCTGCCTTCGCGCCAGCAGGTGATCTACGGCTACACCCACCGCCTGCTCAACGAAACGGCGATGAACGCCAACAGCTTCGCAATGCAGGTCGCGGAGAACTACTTCGCGATGACCGCGCCGCACATGCATGACAAGAAGGCCGTGCCGCTGCGGATGGGGCAGGGCGACGATCTGGCCGACGCGCTCAAGGCCAATGGCCAGGCTCTGCGCCGTTACATGGATGGCACGGTCAAAACACTTCCGGCCGATCTGGAAGATGCGTGGGTGCTGAGCCTGCCGGAGCCTTACCGCAGCGACTGCGAGCGAGATCTGGCTGCGCGCCGTGGTCTGCTGCCGATTCGCTTGGCGCTGATTGCTGCAGACGCGGACACGGCCGGCATCGGCAACCTGATGACCGAGTTCGGCTCGCTGGTATCGGCGCTTACCCCGGCCACCGCCGACGGTGTCATCGATGAGCGCGACCGTCCCCATGCTCGAAGCATCATCGAGCGCTGCAACGACGTGGTGATTGCCGCCCTGACTATCCAGCGCCGTTTCGTGGCGCTGCTGGGTGGCGACAAGTGAGCGCACCTGCGGCCAGGACAAAGCGAAGCCCTCTCGCGCGCTTCACAGACCAACAGCTGCGCGATGAGTTGGACCGCCGCGCCAAGGACGAAGGCAAGCCTAAGACCGTCTGGGTATTGAAGCGCTCCGAATTCCTTACGCAGAAAGCCGATGAGCTTGAAAAGACGGTTGAGACGCTGGAAGGGGAGCTGATGCCGAGCGGGCCGATGCGACCGATGCAGATCGCCCGGATTCGCGCGCTGAAAGATCAGATCAAGAAGAACCGCGCCTTTGCCAAGTTGGCGAAGGCCGACGAAGACGCCGCCGACGCGCTGGCGCAAACCAATACACATCCATTGGCGCCCAGGTAGGCGCGAGCGGCAGCAGGAGTCATGGCATGCAGTACACGATCACACAGCCCACCAAGGCGGAACGCACTTCACGTGCTTCCGTGAGGTTGCGGCGATGAGCGCGCGAATGACCGGCATGGTCTTCGACCGGTACCACGCGGGTGGGGGCGAGATGCTCCTGGCGCTGGCCCTGGCCGATCACGCACACGACGATGGAACCCACATTTTCCCGTCTGTGGCTCGGCTGGCGGCCAAGACACGGCAGTCTGAGCGCACCATCCAGTATCAGCTCCGCGCCATGCAGGCGAGTGGCTGGCTGGAGCTGGTGAACTTCGGTACCGGAGGGCGAATGCAGGGCCATGGCCTTGAAGGGCGTCCCCGCGAATATCGAATCAATCCGGAGTGGATTAAGGGTGCAAATCTTGCACCCTTAAAGAATCAGGGTGCTTCGGACGGCCTGAATGCAGGGCAGGGCGACGATACCCAAGTTGCTAAGGGTGCAAATTCTGCACCCTTAGATGACGCCGGTAAGGGTGCAAACGGGCGCGCCAAAGGGTGCAATCCAGCGCCGTTAAGGGTGCAAAAAGGCGCATCTAAGGGTGCAACAGCTATTGCACCCGAACCAAGAGCAACCAAAAGCAACCAAGAGCAACACACACCGCGTGTGTGCGAAGCGTCGGGCATGACCGAGGCAGACATCGACCGCGAGGTCTCCCCGCTCGGGGCGCTGCCCGACAACCTCGACCGCCAGGTGCTCGCCCAGTTCGTCCGCCATCGCCGCGTGTTGAACCGGACGCTGTCGGTGCAGGGCTGGCTGCAGATCCTGCCCACCCTGAAATCCATCGCCGCTGCGGGCGGCGACCCGAATCAATCCCTTCGCGACGCTATGGCCGCTGGCCTGTCGCTGCCCGTCATCCCGAAGCCAGGAGCCAATAGCCATGGAAATCATCCACAGGGTTCTGCCGCCGGAGTCTCCGAGCTCCGAGCCGAGTACGAGCGCCGTCACGGCGGTGGCCACGCTGGCCGGCCAAGCGCAGCAGGACGAGGCCCGCAGGCAGGCGAGGTCATCGATGGTGAGTACGCCGTTGTCGGCTGAGCCGAGCCAGCGCGCCATGGATGCGCTGTGGAACCTGTGGGAGCGGATGGAAGCGATGTTCCCGGGCAAGTGGAAGCGAGACAACGGATTGGCACCTGCGAGTGCGGACGGTCCGCTGACTGTGGCCGGTGAGACGTGGGCGCTGGCGCTGAAGGGTCTGCTGCCGCGTCAGCTGGGCGAGGGCATGGCGGCTTGCATGCGTATGGGCCTGAAGTGGCCGCCAACCCCCGGCGAGTTCCGCGCGCTGTGCTTGGGTCTGCCATCGCTGCCGCAGGTGGAGCAGGAGCTGCGCCCCGGCCAGGACCGTAGCCCGTTTTCAGTCCTGGTTCGTTCGCTGATGGACCTGCACGCGTTCAACGCCGCCGACGGCTACCAGCAGTCCCGAATGGTGGCCGCCGCGTTCAGTCAGGCGATGCAGCACGTTTCCGCCGGTGGAGCGCTCCCGGCGCCGGTTCCTGCGCTGGTTCACGAACGGCCGTCCTCGCCCAGCGTGACCAATCGCGAAACGGCCGCCGCCGCCATGGCGCGCGCTGCCCAGGAGCTGGGGTTCGACTGATGGCGATGCAGCACTCCACCGGCACTCCGACTGCAGCCGAGGCTGAGCGCATCGAACTCGCGAAGGCTGGCCCGTGCATGGCATGCCTGGTCCTACAGATGGCTGGCCTTCTGCCCTCGCACCGCGTTGTCTACGGCTGCGACTACAACCACGCCAAGAGCGGCAACCGCCGTCGCGGGCACTTCTTCGGATTTGCACTCTGCCTCTGGCATCACCGCCGGCACCCGATGGAGGGCAAGACCTTGGCGCAGACCCGCGCGATCTACGGCCCGAGCCTGATGGATGGCTCCCGGGTGTTCCACGAGACCTACGGTAGCGACGACGAATTGATCGAACAACAGACGCACGTAATTGAACTGAGGAGAGCAGCATGAAAGACGTTCGTGAGCTATTGGCGAGGTTTCACGCCTCCTCGTTCCGTCTGGATGCGGGTCCGAGCGCAGGTGGTGGAGCGGATGCCCTGACCAACATTGATATCGCTGGAGCGCTTGGCATGGTTCCGGCCGGGCTTGGTCGAGACCTGCTGGAGCTTCTGCATGGGCCTGATCCGAGCCGTGCGGACATAGTTCGGGTCTTTCATGGCATCACACGCTTGGCGCTGGAGGAGCGGAACAGGAGGTCTCGCACTTTCATCGATGCCCGGACCCTGTGGGGCATCACCGATTGCATAGCGAAGTTTGAACGCGATCAAGGCGAGCAGACCCGCCGCAACCTGGGCGTGTTGAAGGCGCGCGCTGCCGTGGCCCGAGAGCAGCTATTCCCGGAGAAGCTGGAAGAGCGCATGCCGCAGATCGCCGCAGTAGCGATGGGCTACATGAAAGGTGAGCGCTTGAGTAATCGTGAGCGAGCCGCGGCCATGGGGGTCAGCGAGTCCGCGTACCGCCAAGGTTGGTCAGATGTTGTGGATTGGCTACTGACCCGTATGGTGGAGGCGGAGCAAGATGCGGCGCGGGTATTCAGCCGGTCATTGCGTGGGGAAGGGGCGGCAGGTTTAGTTTGATCTAAAGATCGCCAGGCCTGCAGGCCTACCCCTGCCTGCCGGAGGGGCAATGGCTGCCGCAGTTCGCTATTGGTTCGGGACCCATTAGTATCAGCGGCCAGATCATTGTCACTAGTCCAGGGGGAAGGGGTGATTAAGTTAAGGTTGATGGCGCTTTGCGTCTTAGGGGCGATTCCGGCTGCCGGATTCGCAAATGACCTATTTGCGGTTACTCCGTCGGGGAGTACCGAAATGTTCTTCTCAGGAAAAGGCGCGGAAGTAGCCGGGAAGATATCGGGACGTTGCATGGATTTGCGATGGACTGTCGTTTCATCCAATGAAACAACGGTCGTCTGCGACTCACCCTTGAGCACTGGGCAGTCGATTATGGGCCAGCTGCTACTGGGCAACAGCTACTCGACGCCGCCCAAGCGATTCTTTCGTTTCACCATTAGTGAGAACGCCGGGATTTCGAGGGTGCAAGCTGCTGGATGGATGGAGACGCAAATGGCGTTCGGTCAGATCCAGCGGGTCGATTTTTCAGGGGCCGATTTCCACAACAACATCATGGGCTTCTTGGGGGCTGCCGGCGGGAAATTCCCGGTGGGGACAACTTTTCCAAATCATGTAGTAATGGGAGTTGACGTCGAAGCCACCCAACAAGGCCGTTACGGCGCTATGCGAATCACCGGGGTACGGCCAGACTCAGCCGCGATGCGAGCCGGGATCGCTGTCGGAGATGTAGTGACTCGAGTGGCAGGTCGCAGGTTCAAGAATGACGACGAATATCTGGCTGCCACAGAGAAGGCGGCCAGTTCCGCAACATATCCCGTCGAGCTTACGAGAAATGGAGCGACGATGACCCTCACGTTGGATCGTGAGTTTCGCCCGGCTTATGTGGAGGAGATTCTTGCAGAGGCAGAGCCCCTGAAAACTCCATCAACGGGTGCGCCATCGTCGTCAGTGGCGGATGAGTTGGCGAAACTACTGAAGCTGAAAGAGCAGGGAGTGCTGACGCAGGAAGAGTTTGATTCTCAGAAGGTAAAGCTTCTAACGCAATGACTTCGTCTTGGCGAATGCGCAGGTGATGCCTGCGCACTTTTTGCCTTACATTCCTACCATCACGCGACGAAAGCCCGGCACAAGCCGGGCTTTTTTATTTCAACCCGATCACCACCGCCCCGTAAGCTCCTCCGCTCGCCGTGAGGCGATTGGGGCCGGTGCCGCGCGCGAGCGCGCCAGGAATGCCATGACTGGCCTGCGCACCAGGCAGTGGTGGTGATCGGACCTTCTACGCCCGTCGACTCTCACCGGACCAATCATCGACCGCAGCCGGACTGTGGTGACGGGCACCTATGCCACACAGGGGATTCACGCATGAGCACGAAGCAGGAGCCGCGCGGCGTCCGGAACAACAACCCGGGCAACATCGATCGCACCAAGACGATTTGGCAGGGTGAGGATCGCAGCGCCGCGGCACTGGCCAGCGAGAAGCGCTTCTGCGTGTTCGAGACGCCACAAGCTGGATTCCGCGCGCTGGCCAAGACGCTGCTGACATACCAGAGCAAGCACGGCCTGCGGACGGTACGCGACATGATCAACCGCTGGGCTCCCCCGGTGGAGAACAGCACCGAGGCGTACATCGCTCAGGTGGCCCGCGAGGTCGGGGTCGGCAGCCGCGAGATTGTGAGCCTCAGCAAGCAGGTTCCGCTGCAGCGCATGGTGACGGCCATTGCCCGGCACGAGAACGGCGGTCTGTTCTGGGACGAGGCGGTGATCGAGGCTGGCGTGCGCCAGGCGCTGGCGTGATGGATGACGTCAGCATGTGGGGCGTTGGGAGTGGGGTAGGCGTCCTCTTCCTCCTGGGCAAGATGGCTTGGGACAAGTTCCTTTCACCAGAGGCCAAGGCCAACGACCGCCTGATCGGTCAGCTCGGCGAACGTATCGCATCCCAAGAGGCGCGGCTGGTGACGCTGGAGACCGGCCTGGATGACGAGCGCAAGGCTCGCCGGGACGCCGAGTCGAAAGTCTACGAACTGAAGATGCGGATCATGCGCATGGAGTTCGAGCTGAAGAAACACAACATCGAGGTGCCGCCGTGATCTACCTCGCGGCTGGCGCGCTCGCAGGCCTAGCTGTGGCAGCGCTGGCGCACTGGCACGGCGACATTGGAATGGACCCATGACAGCCCTTGCGGGCGTGGAGGTTTGAGTGAACAAGGTTCGTTGGTATCACTTCTGGAATCCGCAGAGCGGCGGCTTGGGCGGATTCATCGCGTCGGTGGTCATCCTGTTCTCGCTCTATCTACTGAGACGGGCCGGGATACTGTGACCCGCGCCAAGATCCCCGCCGCGCTGCCGCGTCCCGGCTACGACGCCCTGTGGGGCTGGTTCGGGCTGAGCTATGCGTCCTGGCTTCCGCTGCCACGCGTGCTGATGCACGAGATGCCGGACGACTGGCAGGCACGGATGACGCTCTGCTGGAGGAGTTCGACGCGACGTTCAAGAACGTCCCCCGCTACGAAGTGCAGATCCAGCTCAAGCAGAACGGGCGGTTCGTCCCGATGCCCGAGTGGATCAGCTACCGCCACCCGGACCGGGTAACCATCGAGGGATTCAAATGACCAGGGCGCACATTTTTGCAGGCCTGATGCTGTTCCTCGCCGGCTTTCTGTTCGGCCGCGAGTGGCGGGATCGCAGTGCAGACATCGCCGCCGGCAAACAGGAAGTTAAGCAGCTCACCAGCCAGGTGCTGGCAGAGCAGGGCGCTCGCGCGCTGGAACAGACCAACGGCCAGGAGCTGGCCAAGATCGGAGCGAAGCATGAACAAGACCGGGAAGCGGCCGAGGCCGTCCCTGCTGCTGTTGCTGCTGACGTGCGCAATGGTGATCTCCGCCTGCGGCAAGAGTGGGCCGGCTGTGAGACCCGATTACTGTCCCAAGCCGTCGCCAGCGCCATCGAACGTGATGCGCTCACCCAAAGCAGAGCAGAGCTTGCGGGTGCTGTTGTTCGAGTCGGACGTGACGCAGACGACCAGCTCGCAGCCTGCCAGGCCGTTGTGATGGCGGACAGGTCTCCGTGAGGCGCAACAACAGCGGCAATCATCTGGCCCTGGGCAGGCTCAAGGCTGGGCAGCTCAACAGGACAGAGCAAGCGTATGCCGACCGGTTGCGCGCGCTGGAACAAGCCGGTCAGATCCTCTGGCACAAGTTCGAAGGCATCAAGCTCCGGCTGGCCGACAACACGTTCTACACCCCGGACTTTGCGGTGCTGGCAGCAGACGGAGTGATGGAGCTGCACGAAGTAAAGGGATTCTGGCAGGACGATGCCAGGGCCAAGATCAAGATCGCGGCGGCCATGTTTCCGTTTCGGTTCTTTGCAGTGAAGGTGAAGGCCAAGCGGGAAGGCGGCGGCTGGGATGTGGAGGAGTTCTGATGAGCACCGAAAGCAAATTGCAGGACCAGCTCAGTCGCATCGAGCAGAAGCTAGATGCACTGATCGAGGCACTGGCAGCCGACGGCACAGAAGATATTGACGGCGAAGTGGGCATGTCCCTGGACGGGGAGCCGCTTGGTTGTGAGCGTGACCAAACACAAGGACTCGGCTGATGCCTTCTTTCGCACCAAGTCACAAGCCCATGAAGCGCATGGCGCCTGTCCATGAGCCGCCCGGGCAGCAGCCCGCAAGCTATGGGAACGGTCGAGGTGGCAGGCCGTGGCGCAGGCTCCGTGACGCCGTCCTTAAGCGCGACTGCTACCTGTGCCAGTGCCAGGACTGCAAGGCCGCTGGACTGCCGCTCCTTGCCGATGAGGTCGATCACATCGTGCCAATAGCAGAGGGCGGAACGGACGCAGAGAGCAATCTGCAGGCCATGAACCGCGACTGCCACGCCAAAAAGACAGCGCAAGAGGCAGCACGCGGCGTAAGGCGGCGAGCGGAATCCGATTCCACCCAAGGCGCTCGATAGGAGCCCAGGTGCTAGGCGGAATGAGAACTGGTCGCATCAATCCGCTCCCAAACGCATGAAATGAGAATGATTCGCAATAACCCCGGGGGGGAGGGGGAAAAGTCGAGAGGCTTGCGCCCCGGACACCCGACGCCCAGTCGTTTTTTTGCACCGTCAATTCAGAAAATTCAGTTTTTGAGGTGCCCATGGCCCGTCCCCGCAAGCCGACAACGCTGAAAGTGGTGGCCGGTACGGACCGGCCTGACCGTGATCAGCCACCAGCCGCAGAGCTTCCGCTTGTCGATGCTGTGCCAGAGGCTCCGGACTGGATGCCGAACGCGCACGCGCGCAAGGAGTGGGAGAGGTTGGCCCCAATTCTCCACGCCAACAAATTGCTGACGGAGGCAGGTCTATCTGCCTTGGGACAGCTGTGTGCCCTGCATGGCAAGACGGTTCAGCTCTATGCCGCAGGTGAAGCACCGGTTGCATCGATGGTCGCTCAGCTGCGCGGACTGATGAATGACTTCGGGCTTACCCCCGTTGCACAAGGGAAGGTGAAGCCAAATGGCGCCACGGAAAAACCGGGAAACAAGTTCGGGCAACTCGGACAGCCCGGCGCCAGGTGACTATTGCGCTATCGCGGTGGCTTATGCCACTGAAGCGGCGGCGAATAAGGGAAAGCGATATGGCCGGCTGATCCAGCTCGCAGCAAAGCGGTTCATAAGTGACCTGAAGCGGGCGAAAAAAAAGGGAGCACCTTTCTACTTCTCGCCGGAGCACGCCAACCACGTCTGCGGTTGGATTGAGTTGTTGCCGCATGTTGAGGGCAAGTGGGAGACGCCGGAAATCCAGTTGCATGCCTCCCATGTGTTCTTCCTCGTACAGCTGTTCGGCTTCCGCAAGTCGGACGGCACACGCCGGTTCACGTCGGCGCTGTTCGCAGTGGCACGCAAGAATGCGAAGTCCACGCTGGCAGCGGCCATCTTGCTGTACTGCGAGTGCTGCGAAAACGAGGAGGGCGCCCAGGTCATTTCGGCGGCCACCACGTATTCGCAGGCGTCGATCATCTTCAACGTCGCCAAACGCATGGTGGAGAAGACCCCGGACCTGCGCGAGCAGTACGGACTGGAAACGTGGGCCAAGTCGATCAGCCGCGTGGAGATCGGCGCTAGCTTCAAGCCGGTGCATGCGAAGGCCAACACACAGGACGGCTTGAATCCGTCGCACGTGGGGCTTGATGAGATCCACGCGCACAAGACGCCTGACCTGCTGAACGTCCTGCAGTCGGCGGCAGGCGCGCGCGGCAATCCGCTGTGGCTGTTCACCACCACCGAGGGCTACACCAATCCGGGGCCGTGGGCTGAAATCCGGCAGTTCGCAAAGCAGCTGCTGGAGGGTGTTTTCGGCGACACCGCCGATCATTACCTCGCTGTGTTCTACGCGGTGGACAAGGACGACAAGGATTTCGACGAAGGCGTGTGGTTCAAGGCCAACCCGCTGATGGACGTGAACCCGAAGCTGATGGACGCCATCCGCAAGGAGGCGGTCGAAGCCAAGGCGATGCCGTCCAAGTTGGCCGAGTTCCAGATCAAGCGGTTGAACCGGCCTGCTTCGCAGGCAAACGGCTTCATCCTGCTGCCGAAGTGGAACGCCTGTGCCGGCAAGGTGGATCTGGAGGAGCTGCGGTCTGTTCCCTGCTGGGGCGGACTGGATCTTTCCAGCACGCGTGACCTTACATCCATGCGGCTGGTCTGGCGCCTGGATGATCGGATCATCACGTGGGGCCGTCGCTGGGTGCCGGAAGGCGCAGTGGTCCAGCGAACCGAGCGCGGAACGGTGCCCTACGCCGGCTGGGTAGCGGCGGGGTTTCTCGAGCAGACCGAAGGCGAGGTGACGGACTACAGCGTCATCGAGCAGGCGGTGGTTGAAGTGCACGAGCGCTTCAACCTGCAACAGATGGCTTTCGACGGCTGGAACGCATCAGATCTGGTGAGCCGGTTGATCAAGGTCGAAGTGCCGATGCTTGAGTTCATCCAAGGCGCGAAGTCCTACCACCCAGCCATGACCGAGCTGGAACGCGCTTACATCTCAGGCCGGCTCACACACGACGGCGACCCGGTGCTTGCGTGGAATGCATCCAACCTGGTCGCGCGCCGGGACGTGAACTTGAACATGGCGCCAGACAAGCGGAAGTCGCCGGACAAGATCGATGACATGGCCGCGCTGCTGATGGCGATAGGCATTTCGATCACGCCGGCAGATGACGATGACGGAAATATGGATGACTGGCTGAACGACCCCGTGAGGAATGCAAGGTGAAAAAAGTCCAGCAGCGAACCGGCATCATGGGGCGAATCGCTGCGGCGATCGATGGCTGGGTGCGCTCCTTCACGACAAGGGATGAGGAGCTGTACGTAAACCGGGACATGCTCAGCGAGGCAGGGGTTTCGGTCACTCCGCGCGCGGTGCTGCAGGTCGATGCGGTATGGGCCTGCGTGCGCTTGATCTCCGAGACCATCGCGACCTTGCCGCTGTCGATCTACGAGCGCACCAGCAGTGGCAAGCAGGTGGCAAGCACCCACCCGCTTCATTTCGTAGTGCATGACCAGCCCAACGTCGATTCGACGGCCGCGATCTTCTGGGAGGCCATGATCGTTGCCATGTTGCTGCGCGGTAACGCGCACGCGGAAAAGCTGTATGCCGGGCAGCGCGTGATCGGGTTGCAGTTCCTGGACCCGGGCAAGTTGACGGTGAGTCCCGACGCTAACGGAAACAAGGTCTATACCTACAAGCGTTCGAACGGAACGCCTCGGGTAATTCCTACGAACCGAATTTGGCGCATCCCGGGCTTCACGCTGGACGGGGAGAACGGTGTCTCGGTTATCGCCTACGGTGCAAAGGTGTTCGGCAATGCGATTGCCGCAGATCGTGCAGCTGCCCGGACCTTCAAGAACGGGCTTTTGCAAACGATCTACTACAAGGTCAACACGTTTCTAAAGCCAGAGCAGCGGGCCGATTTCAAGAAAAACCTGCTCGGCACCATCGAGCGCGGTGAGACGCCGCTGCTGGAAGGTGGCACCGATGCCGGCACGCTGGGCATCAACCCGTCCGATGCCCAGTTGCTCGAATCGCGCGCGTTCGCTGTGGAGTCCATCTGCCGTTGGTTCCGCGTCCCGCCGTGGATGGTTGGGCACACCGAGAAATCGACCAGTTGGGGAACCGGCATCGAACAGCAAATGATCGGCTTCCTAACTTTCACGCTTGGCCCTTGGCTTCGCCGGATTGAACAGGCCATCAGCAAGGACTTGATGACGCCAGCCGAGCGCATCCGGTTTTACCCGAAATTCACGGTTGAGGGTCTGCTTCGCGCAGATAGCGCTGGCCGCGCCGCGTTCTACGGCGTGATGGTCGATAAGGGCATCCTCACCCGCGACGAGGTCCGAGAGCTGGAGGACCGGGCACCGATGGGTGGCAACGCCGCCGCGCTCACTGTCCAGAGTGCAATGACCACGCTGGACGCCATCGGCACCAGCTCCGATGCCGAAACGGCGCGCGCTGCAGTCCGCGCCTTCCTTGGCTTTTCCGACGACAAGAAGGACTGACGAAATGACGATCAAGACGCTGCCGAGTGTCCCGGAAGGTCGCCCGTGTGCGGCGGTCAGCAGCCAGCTGCAGCCGAGGGCACTGGACCGCTGGGATGCCGGCGTGCGCGCCGCAGCCGAGCAGGAGGCGGACAGGACGATCAGCGTCTATGACGTTATCGGCTACGACTACTGGACCGGCGAGGGCGTCACCGCCAAGCGCATTTCCGCCGCCCTTCGCAGCATGGGTAAAGGGCCTGTGACGGTGAACGTGAACAGCCCTGGCGGCGACATGTTCGAGGGCCTGGCCATCTACAACCTGTTGCGGGAGCACGACGGTGAGGTGACCATCAAGGTCATCGGCTTGGCTGCCTCTGCTGCATCCGTCATCGCAATGGCCGGCGACACGGTCCAGATCGCCCGCGCCGGCTTCCTGATGATCCACAACGCCTGGGTCGTTGCCGTTGGCAATCGCCATGACCTTGCTGACGTAGCCGCAACGCTCAAGCCCTTCGACGACGCGATGGCCAGCATCTACGCAGCTCGTACCGGCGCCGAGCAGAAGGCGATGTCGAAGCTGATGGATGCAGAGACCTGGATCGGTGGAGCCTCTGCAGTCGAGGACGGCTTTGCCGACGAACTGCTTGCCTCGGACCAGGTGGAGAAGGGCGCCAGCAAGGAGAACGCGTCAGCGGTGCGCCGCGTAGAAGCGGGCTTGCGCGCCACCGGCATGCCGAAGTCCGAAGCCATGCGTCTGATCAGTGAAATCAAGTCCAGCCGGGGCGATCCCTCTGGCAGCGGTGAGGGCGATCCCACCGAACACGTCGAGCGCGATGCCGGCGATGCAGCAAACAGCGAGGCGGCCTTGGCCGCTGGGCTGCGCAGTTTTTCCCTCCTCAAGTAGACAACGGAGCAATAAATGAACGCCAAGAAATACATCATGACCCTGGGGATCGCCCTGATTGCCGCGCTGGTCATCTCCTTCGATGCATCTGCAGCAACCTTCGTGCATCACCTGCTGACGCCTGAAACTGCCGGCATGGTCATGGCCACCCCGGTTCTGGCCGCGCTGCCCGAAGGAATCAAGGCAGAGCTCGAGCGCATCGGCGACCAGGTCAAGACGATGGCCGAGCAGGCCCAGAGTGAGATCAAGGCACACTCGAAACTGGCCGATGAAACCCGTGCCAAGGTCGACGAACTGCTGATGAAGCAGGGTGAGCTGCAGGCCAATCTGCAAGGCGCCGAGCAGAAATTGGCCAAGATCGAAGCCAACGGTGCCGGCGGTGACGTGCAGCACCAGACGTTTGGCCAGCAGTTTGTGAACGGCGATGAGTTCCAGGCCTTTGCGGCCAAGACCACCCCGCGCGGTCGCGTAGACATGACCTTCAGTGCTGCAATCACTTCGGTGACCACGGATACCGATGGCGCGGCTGGTGATCTGGTCACCAGTACCCGCCTGCCGGGCATCATCGCGCCGCCTGATCGCCGCCTGACGGTTCGCGACCTGATCACCCCGGGCCGCATGGACGGCAACACGCTGGAGTACGTGAAGGAAACTGGCTTCACTAACAATGCAGCCCCGGTCGCCGAAGGCGCGAAGAAGCCCGAGTCCAGCCTGAAGTTCGACCTGGTGAGCACGACTGCCAAGGTGGTCGCACATTACATGAAGGCCTCGCGTCAGATTCTCAGCGACGCCTCGCAGCTGGCCAGCTACATCGATGGCCGTCTGCGTTACGGCCTTGCCTTCAAGGAAGAGCAGCAGTTGTTGAACGGTGACGGCACCGGCCAGAACCTGCTGGGCATCATCCCGCAGGCAACTGCCTATGCCGCACCGTTCGCGCCGACTGATGCCACGGTGATCGACAAGATCCGCCTGGCCATGCTGCAGGCGCAGCTGGCTGAGTTCCCGGCCAGTGGCATCGTACTGAATCCGATCGACTGGGCCCGGGTTGAGCTGGAGAAGGACACCACCGGTCGCTACATCATCGGCAATCCGCAGGGCGTCATTGGCGCCACGCTGTGGAACCTGCCGGTGGTAACTACCCAGGCAATCGCCGAGGACAAGTTCCTCACCGGTGCGTTCAAGCTGGGTGCTCAGGTGTTCGACCGCTGGCAGGCGCGCGTCGAGGTGGCCACCGAGAACGAAGACGACTTCGTGAAGAACCTGGTGACCATCCTCGCCGAAGAGCGTCTGGCCCTGGCTGTGTACCGTCCGCAGGCCTTCATCTACGGCGACCTGGGCAACGTTGGCCCGTAACTAGCTGTTCCACGCAGCCCGGCCCGCCAAGAGCGGGTCGGGCAGGAGAGCAACATGCTGATCAAGTTCAAAGCGCCCGATCCGCGCGCCGGCAACACCGTGCGGATGGATAGCAGCCGTGGGCAGTACTTCATCGACACCGGCGCCGCTGACGCCGTGAGCGAGCAACCTGCTGCGGAGAGTTCGGGGCCGGTGGTGGAGGAAGCCCCGGCTGCTGCGGAAGCCACGGAGGCCGCTGACGCCGTGAGCGAGCAACCTGCCAGCAAGAAGAACCGCCGCGGCAAGGGCAAGGCCTGACCGTGGAACTGATCACCCTTGAACAGGCCCGGGCGCACTGCCGATGCGATTCCGATGATGACGCGCTGCTGGAACTCTATGGCGGCGCCTCGGAAGGAGCCGCACAGCAGTTCCTCAACCGCCGTGTGTTCGCCGACGCCGACTCAATGGCCGCTGCCGTCCTTGACGGCAGCGGCGGCATCGATCCCATCCTGGTCAACGACTCGATCAAGGCGGCCGTTCTCCTGATGTTGGGGCACCTGTACCGGACGCGAGAAGAAGTGCAGGGGAGTGACGGAGCCGCGGTGCAGGTTCCGATGGGCGCACACAGCCTGCTCTGGCCGTACCGCATCGGTTTGGGGGTTTGAGATGAGCTTGCCGGCAGGTCTACTGCGCCACCGTGTACTCATCCAGCAGCAGGTGACAACCCGCGACGATGACGGCGTTTCGCAGACCACTTGGGAAGATGTTGCCGAGGTGTGGGCATCGGTCGAGCCGCTGTCGGCCCGGGAGTTTATCCAATCCGGCCAGACGCAGGCGGCGGTTACTGCTCGCATCACCATTCGGTACCGCGCTGGCCTGCAGGCATCGATGCGCATCCTGCATCGCGGGCAGGTCTACAACATCGCGGGGCTGCTTCCCGACAAGGTGTCTGGCCTCGAATACATCACGATCCCGGTGTCTGCCGGCGTCAATGACGGGCAGTAGGCGGCATGAAGGTTGAAGTTCAGATTCGCGGGATTGATGGCGTACTGGCTACGCTTCAGTCGTTGCCTGCAGAGGTCGTGAGCAAGCGTGGCGGGCCAGTGAAGCTGGCCTTGGCGAAAGGTGCACGCCTGCTCCGGGATCACGCGAAGGACAACTTCCGGCGCTCGGCAGCGGTCGGAGGCGCGGATAGCACCGACACGACGGTGAACAGCATCATCGCCAGCCGGGGCAAGGCACCGATCGGAACCAAGGGTGAGCGGCAGCTGGTGCGGGTGAAGCGCAAGGCGTTCGTCAACGCGCACGGTGCCAGGACGACCACCAGAAAGGCTGCACAGCTCATGGAATACGGTTCCAGCACGCAACCGGCCTATCCCTGGCTGCGGCCTGCAGTCCAGCGCCGTGGCAGCCAGGTGATCGACGTGATCACCACGGACCTGCTGAAGCGATTGGACTTGGTGACCAAGCGTCTTGAGGCAAAAAACAGGGGGCGCCGCTGATGTTTCCGAAGGTGTATCGAACCATCCACACGCCCAGCGTTTCCGGCATCGTGGAAATCCGCATCGCTCGCCACGGCGAGATAGCACAGACGGAGCAGCGGCCCTACGTCGTGTGGCAGATCGCTACCAGCGCCGCGTTCGACAACCTCAGCAGCGCGCCGGGCGGCGACTTCACTACGGTCCAGATTGATTGCTATCACCAGAACGATGCGGGTGCGGAGCAGTTGGCGCTGGCGGTTCGTGCCGCGCTGGATGCCGTCCTGATCGTCAATCGGGTAGTGCTGAACGTCCGCGATCCTGAAACCAAGTTGTATCGCGTCGGTCTTGAGGCCGACTTCATCGACCAGCGCTGAAGCCTGGTCAATTCAATAGCCGCCCTCGCGCGGCCCTTCAGAGGAAACTGTCATGACCGAGGGCGTCGTCAAGACCCAGGGCACCCATTTGTTCTTCGTTGACCCGAACGCGGTCGGCGGTCCGGAAATCGTCAAGTTTGCCTGCCCGACCGGCGCGTCTGGCTTGGGTGGCGCTGCCGACCAGATCGAATCCACTTGTCTCGACGCGACGGTGGACAAGGAATACCAGCGCGGGCTTGGCAACCCGGGGCAGGTGTCGATTCCATTCAACTACATCCCGAGCGACGCCTCGCATGATGCGTTGTTCAAGCTCAAGGACAGCGGCGAGAACGTAGCCTGGTACATCGGCCTGAGTGACGGCACAGTCGCCCCGACCCTTGGCCCGGACGACGTGCTGGTGCCGCCATTGGCCACTGCCCGGTCGGGCTTCTTGTTCAGCGGCTACGTTGCCGACGTGAACATCGACATCGCCACCAACGAGATCGTCCGCGGCACTGTGACGGTGCAGCGGAGCGGCGGCGTAACCCGCTACGGCAAGCCACTGGTCTGAGCAACCTTCGCGCCCGGCGTCAGGATGGCGCCGGCGCACCCAACCCCGTTTGGAAACAACCATGACTGATAACAACCAGGCGGCCACTCCGCTTTTGGACCCGTCGCTGTTCATCTCCGACGAGGTGCACCAGCGCGATGTGAAGCTGGCCGATGGCAGCACCCACACCTTCTACATCCGCGAACAGGAGGGGGGCGTCTTGCGAGCGTTCGGCGCAGGTCAATTCAGCGACGATCCCGAAAAGCAGGCCGATTCTCTAGCGCGGCTGATCGCCAAAGCCATCTCAACCCCGGACGGCAAACCCGCGCTGACGCTGGCGCAGGCGAAGCGCCTCAAATTCTCCGTGCAGATGGCCTTGGCCAAGGAAATCAGCGAGGTGCACAGTTACCAGGGAAAGGGCAGCTCGCAAGACGCGGAAGCCCCGGGTGGTTCCGATACCAGCTCGCTCTAGCGCTAGGGAAGCTGCCTGCCGAGATTGACGCGATGCCGGCAGCGGATTTTGACGGGTTCCGAGCCTTCTTCGAGCTCTACCCATTCGACGACCTTCACCGATACCACCGGCCGGCGGCGCTGATAGCGTCCGCATTTGGCGGCAAATATGAAGACCTGCTCGGGTTCCTTGCGCCAAGCCCGGCAGATCCGTCAATGAGCGACGCGGATCGCGACGTATCCAAGGCCCTTGGCTTTTAACTTGACTGGAATCGAACATGAGCACTGCAGGCTCAATCGTCGTTGATCTGTTGATGCGGACCGGCTCTTTCGAGACGGATACCGATCGGGCTGGGAAGAAGGTCAAGAAGTTCGGCAAAGATTCCAGTGATGCTGCAGCCGATGTCGGTAAGGCATTCGGAAAGATCGCAGGGTCAGTAGTCGGTGGTCTTGCCGTCGCTGGCACGGCCGTCCTCAACTGGACCCGTCAGCTGGTCAACGCGTCAGCCGAGTTGGAAAAGCTCTCCCGCCTGTCTGGCACGAATGAGCAGGTGTTTCAAAGAATGGCCGCGGGCGCTGCATCCGTGGGCGTGCAGCAAGACAAGCTCGCTGACATTTTCAAGGATACGCAGGACAAGCTTGGCGATTTTCTGAGCACCGGTGGCGGTGCCATGAAGGACTTCTTCGAGCAGATCGCACCTAAGGTAAATCTGACCGCTGACGCTTTTCGCAACCTAAGCGGTCCGGAGGTGCTCCAGAAGTACTACAGCGCTCTGGAGAAAGCCGGCGTATCGCAAGCCGACATGGTGTTCTACATGGAAGCCATCGCCAGTGACTCGGCGATGCTTGCTCCGCTGCTTTCCAACAACGGAGAGGGCTTCCGCAAATGGGGAGCGGAAGCGGAGCGGCTCGGTGCCATTCTCGATCACGACACGCTCACTGAATCGCCCCGGCTTCTCCGGAGGCCATTTCGTTTGAGTCACGCCGCGATGGCGTGACCCGTGTTGCCGGCGTAGTACGCCGCCTCCGCTTCCGCCGGGGGTATGTTG